>CANGMO010000345.1 GCA_947454295.1 Verrucomicrobiota bacterium
AAGTTGAGCCCACCTGCGACGGATCGCGAAAGCATCCTTCAGGCAATTCCGGCAAGCGAAGGATTGCGGTCAACCACAGATGGACACCGATCAACACAGATGGAGATGCGCGGAGCGTCAAAATCTCGGCGAAGATCGGGGTCTTCCGAGACTATCTTCTCAGTGGCTGTCCATCTCTACCGGCATCTGTGTGAATCCGTGTCCATCTGTGGTTTGAACTCCGTGGTCTGAACTGACATTTCTGATTCATCCCACCCCGTCCCACTTCCTGCTTTCCTGCTTTCCAAATTCCTTTCCAAAGCAGAGTTCCCCACGATTCATTCTCTCCGCTGATGCAAGACCTCATCTCCAAGGCCGCCACGTTGCTGGAGGCGCTTCCCTACATCCAACGCTTTGCCGGACAGACCTTCGTGGTGAAGTACGGCGGCTCGTTCATGGACTCCCCGGATCCCGCGGTGCGCGAGGGCGTGGCGCGTGACATCGTCTTTCTGGAGGCGGTGGAGATCAATCCGGTGGTCGTGCACGGCGGCGGCAAGGCCATCACGCGCGCCATGGAGGCCGCGGGATTGAAGGCGAACTTCATCCAGGGCCAGCGCGTCACCGATGAGGCCACCGTCAACGTGGTCGAGCAGGTGCTCTCGAAGGAGATCAATCCCGAGGTCACCGCCACCATCAATCGCCTCGGCGGCGTGGCGCAGGGATTTGCCGGATCGGACATCTTCACCTGCCGCAAGCTGTGGCTCGACGGGCCGGGCGGCGAGAAGATCGACATCGGCTACGTCGGCGAGGTGACCGCCGTCCGCACCGAGCCGCTGCTCGAATGCATCGCCCGCGGCTGCACCCCGGTGATCAGCCCGACCGCCCGCGGCGAGGATGGCCACATCTACAACTGCAACGCCGACGTCGCCGCCGCCATGGCCGCCATCGCGCTCAAGGCGCGGCGGCTCGTGTTCATGAGCGACGTCCCGGGCCTGATGCGCGATCCGAAGGATCCCGCCACCGTCATCCCGCACCTCGACGTCAACGAAGTGCCCGCGCTCAAGAAGGCCGGCATCGTCGACAAGGGCATGATCCCCAAGGTCGACAGCGCCGTGTCCGCGCTGCGCTCGGGCGTCGACAAGGTGTCGTTCGTCGACGGCCGCGTGGCGCATTCCGTCCTGCTGGAGATCTTCACCGACGAGGGCGTCGGCACCGAAGTCGTGCTGTGACGAGCCCCCGCGCCACATCCGCCGCTGCGGCCGGCACGGCCAAGTCGCTGCCGAAGGTCGTCATCCACACCGACGGCGGCTGCCAGGGCAATCCCGGTATCGGTGCATGGGCATGGGTGGCGGAGTACAAAGGACAGGTGTGGGAGGGCAGCGGCGCGGTTGCCGCCACCACCAACAACCGCATGGAGCTGATGGCGGCCATCGAGGCGCTGACCCGCATGAACCAGCCCTGCGCCGTCGAGCTGCACACCGATTCCAACTACCTGCGCGACGGCATCACCAAGTGGATCGCCGGCTGGAAGCGCAACGGCTGGCAGACCGCCGCCAAGGAACCGGTGAAGACCCGGGATCTCTGGCAGGCGCTCGACGAGGCCACCCAGCGGCATCGCATCGACTGGAAGTGGCTGAAGGGCCACGCCGGTCATCCGCTGAACGAGCACTGCGATGTCCTCGCCGGCAAGGCCATGGAAAAACTCCGGCGCGAGACGTCCCCCGCCGCGCTGAAGGAAGCCCTGCGGGCCTTCGAGGCCATCCGCAGCTGAGCGGCAATTTTTCAGTTCCCCTGCAAATTCCCTTTGCATCGCCGGCCGGTTTTTGAGGCGATGCGCGCGTCCAGATGAGAGAGATCGTTCCGCCGCCCCCACCGATCATTCACAACCAGTTCGCCGAGGTTCGCGAGCTGTTCAACCGCTATGTCGTGCCGAGCTACGGCCGCTTTGAGCTGGTCTTCAGCCACGGCGCCGGCCACCACGTCTGGGACGTCGCCGGAAAGCGCTATCTCGACCTCGGCGGCGGCATCGCCGTGTGTGCGCTAGGACACGCCAACCCGGAGATCACCGAGACGCTGATCGAGCAGTCGCGCCGGCTGGTGCACGTGTCGAATCTCTACTACCACGAACCGCAGGGCCGCCTGGCCCAGCGCCTCGTCGGCCACCTCGCGCCGGGCAAGGTCTTCTTCTGCAACTCGGGCGCCGAGGCCAACGAGGGCCTGTACAAGCTGGCGCGGAAGTTCGGTCACGATGAGGGCCGCTACGAGGTGCTCACCGCCATCAACTCCTTCCACGGCCGCACGCTCGCGGGCATTGCCGCGACGGGCCAGGACAAGGTGAAGAAGGGCTTCGAGCCCGCCGTCGCCGGATTCCGCCACATCCCCTTCAACGACCTCGAGGCCGCCCGCGCCGCGATCTCGCCGGCCACCGCGGCAATCCTCATCGAGGGCATCCAGGGCGAGGGCGGCATCACGCCCGCTTCCGCCGAGTACCTGCTCGGCCTGCGCAAGCTCTGCGATGAACGGCGCATCCTGCTGCTCATCGACGCCGTCCAGTGCGGCCACTTCCGCAGCGGCCGGTTCCAGAGTTTCCAGCGCGTCCTCGAGGGCATTCCCGGCGCGGAGTCGTTCCTGCCCGACGGCGTCTCGATGGCGAAGTCACTCGGCGGCGGATTCCCGATGGGCGCCTTCTGGGTGCGCGAGGAATCGATGGGCGTGAAGCTGTGCGACCTCCTGGGTGCCGGCTCCCACGGCACCACCTTCGGCGGCACCCCGCTGGGCTGCGCCGTGGCGCTCAAGGTGCTCGATGTCATCGAGCGCGACCGGTTGGCGGACAACGTCCGCACCACCGGTGACTTCCTGAAGACCTCGCTGGCCGGACTGGCCCAGCGCTATCCGGGCGTCGTGAAGGGCGACCGCGGACTCGGCTTCATGCTCGGCTTCGAGCTGCAGGACCGCGAACGCATCCCAGGCTTCGCCGCCAGCGACAAGCCGGCGAGCCTCCAGATGGTCAACCGCCTCCACGAGGCCGGCGTCCTTACCATCCCCAGCGGCAATCAGATCGTCCGACTGCTCCCCGCCCTCAGCCTCCCCCGCTCCCTCGCGGAGGAAGGACTCGCGGTCATCGAGCAGGTGGTCAAATCGGTGGCCTGAACGGGGACGCTAGACACGGATTGCACGGATTCTCACGGATACCGGAGGCGAACAAATCAGTTCCGCTTCCGTGAAAATCCGTGCAATCCGTGTCCGACCCGTTTCCGCAGTGTCTCAAACGACCATCACCGGATTGACCAGCTCGCCCACGCCTGAGATGCCGATGCGCACCACGTCGCCGGCGGCGAGGGTGAATTCGTTGGGGGGCACCACGCCGGTGCCGGTGAGCAGCACCGCGCCGTTCGGGAATTCCTGGCTGCGGCGCAAAAACCCGATGAGCTCGGGGAAGCTGCGCTTGATCTGGCTGACCGCGGTCTGACCGGAGAAGACCTCCTTGCCGTCGCGGGCGATGGCCACCGAGATCGTCCACTGGCGCGCCTCGGCCTCGGTCACGCCGAGCGTGATGAACGGTCCGAGCGCGCAGCAGGCGCGATACACCTTTGCCTGGGGAAGGTAGAGCAGGTTCTCGCCCTCGATGTCGCGCGAGCTCATGTCATTGCCCGCGGTGTAGCCGACCAGGTCGCCGCGCGAGTTCAACACCAGGGCCAGCTCCGGCTCGGGCACGTTCCACTTGGCGTCGCTGCGGATGCCCACCGCGGAGCCGGAGCCGACCACCTTCTCGCCCATCGATTTGAAAAAGATCTCCGGACGCTCGGCGTCGTACACGCGATCATAGGCCGAGGCGCTGAAGTCGGACTCCTCCATGCGCGCCTTCTTGCTGCGCAGATAGGTCACGCCCGCCGCCCACACCTCCTGGGTGTCCACCGGCGCCAGCAGCGTGGCCTCGGCCAGCGGGACGCGGCGCAGGGGCAGCTTGGCCAACTCGGCGGCGCGCGCCGCGGGATCCGCGGAATCGAGCAAATCCGACAACCGGG
>CANGMO010000346.1 GCA_947454295.1 Verrucomicrobiota bacterium
CGATCATTCCCAGGCCAAAGCATGCCATGGCCACCATCGAAAGGATCGCGGCGCCGGCGGGATCGCCAGCCGCGCGGACGGCAGCCAGCATCATGCCGCCAATGCCGGCCTGCGTTCCAAGCAGCAGAAGAATGAGCGGCCAGTGCGCCGGCTGCAGACGCGCCTCCGCATGATCCGCCGCCAACAGGGTTGCTTCCGGATGACGGGTCACGTACCGGGTGGTTGGCAGCGTGAGCTGGGGATTCGGTGAATCCGGCAACCAGGTGGGCGTGCTCTGACCCTTCTGCTGCGGCGGACGAAATTCCATCCGCACCCAGTCGCGCGACACGAGGGACACTCGGATCGCCTGATTCGGACACCCTTGCACGCAGGCGGGGGCCTCGCCCTCCGCTAGACGTCCATGGCAAAGGTCGCACTTGCGCACGATGCCTCGTTTCGCGGAGTAGCGGGGCACCTCGTAGGGACAGGTCATGACGCAGTAGCTGCATCCAATGCACTGGTCATCGAGATGTCTTACGATGCCTGTCGTCGGCTCCTTGTCGTAGGCGAGCACCGGACACCCCAACAGGCACGCAGGCTCCAGGCAGTGGTGGCACGCGGTGGTGACCGTTCGTTGCACCGGCAGCACGGCGGATCCGGGCCCGGCGCCGCCGGGACGCGGAATAATGGTTTCACCCACCAACAATCCCACCTGACGCCAGCTCTCGCCTTCCTCCAATCCATTCAGCGAATGGCAGGCGGTGACACATCCCTTGCATCCGGAACAGCGGTCGAGATCGACCTCGAATCCGTACTGCTCGCCGGGCCGCGGCGCGGTGAGCGGGATAAGATGCCGGTAGGAGGACTCCAACCCCGCCGGCGTCGCGTCGTGATGAGCGGAGAACGACTCCACCGCCGACAGCGTCTGCTGCTCGCGGATCAGCGCGTCAATCAGCGTCCCGACGGATTCCCCGGCGGCGGGCGGGGACGGGATTCGGGTCATCGGCGGGGGACGTCACTGCGGGTTCTATCTCAGGCTTCCGCGGAGAACAATTCCTGAAGCCGGCCGATCTCGTGACGCACGGTGAAGGATTGAAACGACTCGCCCGGATTCCGATGACGCAGATAGCCGGTGAGAATGCGTTCGACGGTTTGATTGAGCTCCTGAAGCGACACTCCTTGGAACAACTGGCGGCCCACGGCCTGACGCGATCCAAAGCCGCCGCCCACGAAGATGTGATAGCCCTCGCGAGATTCGCCCCCGACCTTGACCGTCGCCCCCAGCAATCCGAGGTCGCCCATGTAATGCTGCGCGCAGGAATTGGGGCAGCCGGTGAGGTGCACGTTGAGGGGTTGGTCGAGGGTCACGCGCGACTCGAGATGCTGGATCAGCGCCAGTGCATGTCCCTTGGTGTCGGCGCTGGCGAACTTGCAATGGCGATTGCCGGTGCAGGCGATGACGCCGCTCCGGACATGGGACGGCCGCCAATCCAGCCCGATGCGCGTGAGCGCCTTCTTCACGGTTTCGACGAAGGCGTCACCGATGCCGGGCAGCACGAGATTCTGCCACACGGTGAGTCGGACTTCGCCGGTGCCGTAGAGTTCCGAAAGTTCGGCGAGGCGGCGCAGCTGACGCGCGGTGATCTGCCCGACGGGCACCGCCACACCAATCCAATTCAATCCCGCCTGCTTCTGCGGAAAGACGCCCACCTGGGGATGCGCAGCAGGAGCAGGCTCCGGCGACGCGGCCGACGCAGGGGCGCGCACCAGTTGGTAACCCAACAGCGACTCCGTTTCGGCGAGATACCGGTCGAGCGTCCAGGATTCGAGCAGGTGCTTCAGTCGCGCCTTCTTGCGATCGGTGCGGTTGCCGTTGGCCACGTACACTCGGAGCAGCGCCGCGGCGACGACGAGCAGTTCAGACGGACGCACCAGCACTCCGAGGTCGCAGGCAAACGCCTTGTGGCCAGTCGCCCCGCCCAGCGCCACGCGGAAGTAGACGCCCGCGGGGATCGCGGAATCGGGCAGCGCCTCGATCTTCACGGCTCGGAATCCGATGTCGTTGGTATCTTCAACCGTCGGGATGGGTCCACCGCCGTGCAGCGCGATGTTGAACTTGCGCGGCAGGTCGTAGAATTCGCGGTGATTGAGAATCAGCTGCGCCAGACCGTGGGTGAGCGGCAGGGTGTCGATCAGCTCGGCAGGATCAAATCCGGCGGTGGGATCGCAGGTAAGGTTTCGAACATTGTCCGCCCCCGCCCCGCGCGTGTGGAGACCGGTGCCCTGAACGCGTCGAAGGAACTCGATGGTATCGCGGGGCTGGATGTGCCGCATCTGCAGGTTCGCCCGCGTCGTGATCTGGACGTAGCCCGTGGTCAACTGCTCGGCGATCGCCGCCAATTCGCGCAGCTGGAAGCTGAACAGTTGTCCGCCGGGAATCCGCAACCGCGCCATGTAACCGTCCTGCTTTGGCGCGAGATAGAAGAGGCCATTCCACTTGAATCGAAAGGCATTCTCCCGATCGGGCCCCTGCCCCGCGGCCGCGTGTTGGAGCAGCAGCGGATAGGCATCGAGTGGATGCAACTCGCGCTTGATGCGTTCCTCGGGGATGAGGTCCTCCAGCGGCACGCCCTTCGTCGCCGGCGCCGACGGCGTGGGGGCCATCTCGGCGAAGGAGAATCCTCGGTTGCGCAACCCGGCGAACAATCCCTCCAGATACGCACCCTGTTCGGCGTTCAGTTTCTCTCCGGCAATCTCAGTCCAGGTCATGGCGAAAAGCGGTTCAGTAAACATCGCGCTGATAGCGTTTGGCCGACTTCATCGCGGCCACGTATTCGACGGCCTGTTCGGCGCTTCGGCCGCCGGCGGTCTGGATCACGCGGTGGAGCGCCGCATCGACATCCTTTGCCATGCGCTTGGCGTCGCCGCACACATACACATGCGCCCCCGCCTCCAGCCATCGCCACAACTCGGCGGCGTGCTCCAACATGCGGTGCTGTACGTAGATCTTCTCCGCCTGGTCGCGGCTGAACGCCAGATCCAGCCGGGTGAGGAAGCCATCCTGATGCATCGGGACCACTTCCTCCTCGTACAGAAAATCCACCGACCGGCGCTGGTCGCCGAAGAACAACCAGTTGGGGCCCTTGGCGCCGGTGGCGCGTCGCTCCTCCAGGAACGCGCGGAAGGGCGCGATGCCCGTTCCCGGTCCAATGAGAACGATGGGCACCGCTCCGTCCGACGGAAGGCGGAAGCCATGGGACGTCTGCACGAACACCGGGACCGGCGTCTCGAGCAGCGACACCCGATCCGCCAGGAACCCCGAACACACACCCGAACGCTGACGCCCCTGCATGGCATAGCGCACCACCGCGACGGTGAGATGCACCTCGCCGGGATGCGCCTTGGGCGACGAGGAGATCGAATACAACCGGGGCTGCAACCGGCGCAGCATGCCGGTCAACTCCGCCGGTTCAAACGTCGCACCGGGACAGACCTCAAGGAGATCGAGGAGATCGCGCCCGTACTTCCAGGTCTCCAGCTCCGCCTTGCGGTCGGGCTGCAGAAGGGCGGCCAGTTCGGTGTTCCCGCCGCGAGTGGCGGCCTCGCGGATCAGCGAATCCGAGAGCGAGGTCACCACAACCTGTCGCCGCAATGCCTCGCGAAATGGAATCGCGCCGCCATCGGGAAGCGCGATCGACTCGTCCCCCGATGCCCCCAACCGGGAGGCCAGGGCGGCGACAAGCGCCGGATCGTTTTCCGGAACGACCCCCAGCGCATCGCCGGCCTCATAGCTCAGGCCGCTACCCTCCAGAACGATTTCCAGGTGGCGGGTGTCCTTGTCGGACCCTTCGCGATTGAGACGGCGATTGGCCTTCAACCGCGCAGGGAACGGCCGAGTGCGGGAATAGGTCACCGGCCCCGGCGCCGCTGCAGGTGCCGGGGCTGAGGCGGCTTCCGGAGCAGGAGTCGTGGGGACGACCGTCGGCGTTCCGGGTGTCAGCACCGGCCACA
>CANGMO010000347.1 GCA_947454295.1 Verrucomicrobiota bacterium
GATCCGTGCCAGGCTTCCTCTTCCCTTGGCGGCTTCGCGTTCTTTGCGTGACGGTCTTTCGGGACGGAGGAGTGGGTTCACGCGAAGGACGCAACGGCGCAAAGACTGCGGGGAAGGAAGTCGGGAGAGGGGAGATGAGAAGGCGAGCACGCGATGGGTGTGCTCGGGCCCAGTCCCGAAAACGAAAAACCTCTCCGGAATCCCGTGATTCCGAAGAGGTGAAAGTGGTGGTAGGAACTGGATTCGAACCAGTGAAGGCGTAAGCCAGCAGATTTACAGTCTGCCCCCGTTGGCCACTTGGGTATCCTACCACAGCCGGTCCGCCGCGGTTAGCGACGGGCGGAAATGAATGCAAACGCAGGGCCTCGGGCTCAAGCGGTTTTTTCCTGAATCCGCTCCCCACCTGCCGCTAGGCTCCCTCGTCGTGACCGATTCCGCCGACCCCAAAGACCCCTCCGACCCCATGGTGGAGGCCTTTCTACGGCATCTGGCCTCGGGAAGGGGGCTCTCGGAATACACGGTCCGAAATTATCGTCACGCCTTGCTCGAATTTTCCGGTTGGCGGGCCTCCCGGGGCCTTCCGGCCCGCGATTGGACGGGTTTGGAGCGCGACGAGTTCCGCCAATATCTCCGTCAACTCGCCCGTGACGGCCTCGGAACGTCCTCCATTCGCGTCCGATTCAGCGCGCTTCGCACCTTTCATCGGTACCTCCTGCGGGAGGGGCTGATCCGCCCCTGGCCGGTGCGGGGGCTGTCGCTGCCGCGCAAACCAAGAACGCTGCCGCGGTTTCTCACCGAGGATCAGGTCCTCCTGCTGCTGGCCGCTCCGCTGCAGGAACACGCCCGCGCCGTGGCCGCGGCTGCCGCAGGCAAGGGCAAGTCGGAAGGAGGCGCGCCGGAGGTGACCCCGTTCCTTCGCGATGCCGCGATGCTGGAGGTGTTGTAGTCCTCCGGACTCCGCATTAGTGAGGCCTGCGGGTTGCTGGTGGGGGATCTCGACGTGGCTGGACGACGGCTGCGCGTCATGGGAAAGGGCCGCAAGGAACGCGGGGTGCCGGTGGGGGACCCGGCGGTCGAGGCGGTGCGGCGGTACGCTGAGGCGGTGGGACGCGGGGAATCGCCGGACGATCCGCTGATTCCCGCTGGAGCCGCCCCTTTTTCCGCGGTGACCCCGCGCGAATTCCAGAAACGACTGAAGCGCTATCTCGCAGCGGCCGGACTCGATCCCGCGCTGACGCCCCATAAACTGCGTCACAGTTTCGCCACCCACCTGCTGAACCGCGGAGCCGATCTGCGCGGTGTGCAGGAAATGCTGGGGCACGCACGCCTGGCGAGCACCGAGGTGTACACGCATCTGACTCTCGATCGTCTCAAGCGCGTTTATGACGATGCGCATCCGCGGGCGCGTGACACGGAGGCGTGAGAGGTGGGGGCGCCATTCGTTTCTGGCACTGGGGGCTGCCATGCGCCGTTTCGTGGCGCCAACATCCGGGTAGTTTGTGACAAACAGGAGGCTGGCGCGGAGGCCGACCGTGTGGCATATTCTTATCCACAAGCCGATCGGTATGCCGGCTTGCGAGTCTGGGTGCCGGCGGTGGACGATCCTGGCACAGACTGTGTTTCATCGTTTGCTTCGTCTGACCGATAGATTTGTCCTCAATGTCTGCACCAGCGGCTGTTCGCCCGGTCTCCGGGCTGAGAACCTCCTTCATTTCGTTGATCCAGTGGATTGACTCCGATTTCGGGGCCAAGGATCTCGATCAGCTGAAAGCCAAGCCCAACCGGGTGGAGTGGGTTCGCACCATTCCATTCGTCATCCTGCATGCGGGATGCCTCGGGGCCATCTGGACCGGCTGGAGCCCGTTCGCCGTGGGCGTGGCGGTCTTCCTGTATTTCTTCCGCATGTTTGCGGTGACCGGCTTTTTCCACCGGTACTTCTCGCATCGGACCTTCTCCACCTCGCGCGCCTGGCAGTTCGTGATGGCACTGTGGGGCGGCATCTGCGTCCAGCGTGGTGCCCTGTGGTGGGCCGCGACTCACCGGCATCATCACCAGTACTCCGACGAGGAAGAAGACAAGCATTCCCCCCGCCAGCAGGGATTCCTGTGGGCGCACATCGGCTGGATCACCAGTGCGCGCAATTTCCCGACGGATTACCGACGCGTGAAGGATCTGGCCCGCTATCCCGAGTTGGTCTTCCTGAACCGCTACGATACGCTGGTGCCGGTGCTGTTTGCCGTGCTGCTCTTTGGACTGGGCAAGCTGCTGGAGCACTTCGTTCCCGGGTTGCACACCACCGGCGGCCAGATGCTGGTGTGGGGCTTCTTCATCAGCACCACGTTCCTCTTCCACGGAACAGCCTGCATCAACTCGCTGTCGCACGTTTTCGGTCGCACCCGCTACGAGACGGGCGACGACTCCCGCAACAGTTTCCTGCTCTCGCTGGTGACCCTCGGCGAGGGCTGGCACAACAATCACCACAAGTACATGGGAACCGTCCGCCAGGGCTTCTTCTGGTGGGAACTGGACATCACGTACTACCTGCTGCGGATGATGTCGTGGATGGGGCTGATCTGGGATCTTCGTCCCGTGCCGTCGGAGGCGTACGACGCGTCGAAGCACCTGCCTGCCAGCAAGCCTGGGCAATGATGGGGCGGTAAGTTGGATCGGAAGGACCGGAGAACAACGAAGGCGCAAAGACGCAAAGCTCCGAAACCTTGGACTTTGGACTCGTTCCGTTCCTGCCCGCGATCGGGCCGTCGCGAAAATCGTGAAAGCGTGTTAGGATCCGGCGCATGTCGCGTCCTCGGATTGCCATTGTCGGCACCGGCATCGCCGGTCTCGGCTGCGCCTATTTCCTGCACGACCGCTTTGATCTCACCCTGTTTGATCAGGCGGATTACGCGGGCGGGCACACCAACACCATCGACGTCGGCAGCGGACCGGGGGCGGTCGCCTTTGACACCGGGTTCATGGTGTTCAACCGGGTGACCTACCCGCATCTCTGTCGCCTCTTTGCGGAGCTCGACGCGCCGGTGAAACCCACCGACATGAGCTTCAGCGTGCAGCATGTGCCGCGAGGGTTGGAGTTCTGCGGAACGAGCCTGAATCACCTCTTTGCGCAGCGACGCAATCTGCTCCGGCCCCGGTTCTATCGAATGTTGCTGGCGGTGAATCGCTTCAATACCGAGGCGGTGGCGGCCCTCAATGATCCGCGCTGGGCCTCCATGACCGTGGGCGAGTACGTCGCCACCCGCGGATACGGACAGGATTTCCTTGAGTGCTACCTGGTGCCCATGAGCAGCGCGGTGTGGAGCACGCCGCCCGAGGGCATGCTCGAGTTTCCGGCGGTCACGTTGCTGCGGTTCTTTCATAACCACGGCTTTCTCGGACTGCACACGCAGCATCCCTGGTGGACCGTGGATGGCGGGGCTCGGGAATACGTGCGACGGCTGCGTCGCCGGGTGGGGGATCGAATCCGACTCTCGGCACCGGTGACGTCGGTGACGCGAACGCCCGGGGGCGGAGCCGAGGTTCGGATGGAAGGGCGACCGCCGGAACGGTTCGACCGGGTGATCCTCGCAACCCACGCCGATCAGGCGCTGCGGTTGCTGGGGGACGGCGCAGAATCCCGGGAGCGCCGGCTGCTTTCGGAATTCCGCTACCAGCCGAATCTGGCCACCGTGCATTCCGACGAGGGGGTCATGCCAGGCACGCGGCTGGCGTGGTCAGCATGGAACTATCGCATCGGTGCCGCCGATCCGACCGGGAAGGCCCTGCCGCAGACAATCTACTGGATGAACCGACTTCAGGGACTGCGCGGTGATCGCAATTTCTTTGTGTCCATCAATGCCGGGGATTCGGTGGATCGGTCGAAGGTGCATCGCGAAATTGCCTACGAGCACCCGCTTTTCAGCATCGGCGCGGTGCGGGCCCAGGCGGAGCTGCCCGGACTGAACCTGGGTCACC
>CANGMO010000348.1 GCA_947454295.1 Verrucomicrobiota bacterium
GCGTTTTAGCGAATCCCTTCATGCGAAAATGTCGGCGAAAAACATATCGAGTGTGGGTAAACCCCGTGGGTATATTCCATTTGACCCGCAAAAAAGCGAGCCAGTGGTCGGGATTGAACCGACGACCGACGGTTTACAAAACCGTTGCTCTACCGCTGAGCTAAGCTGGCGTCCGAAGAAGGAGAGAGTGGGAAGGCAAAAGGAAAAAGGCAAAAGGCAAAAGATCGGGCAAGGCCCGAGTCCAAGGTCCCACGTCCAAAGTCCAAAGTTGGAAGGCGGTGGCGAGGGTGCGCGTCCGCCTCGTTCCCTCGGTGGCGACGAGGCTTCGTTTTGCCTTTTTCCTTTTTCCTTTTGCCTTCGGGCCCGGCCCATCGTGGTTTGAATCCGCCGCTTGCATTTCCCGTCGGGTCCGCGGAACCATTTCTTTCGCACCCATGAAACTCATTTCAGCCCTCAGCCTTGCGCTGATTTCCGTCGCCCCCGCCTTCGCCCAGGGCGTGGGGTACACCGACACGCCGGTCATCCGCGGCCAAAAGTGGAAGGTCCACGATAAGGATCGCCCGAATCCCCCGGTCGTGACCCCAGCTCCCACCTTCAGCCACGGCGCCCCGGCTCCCAGCGACGCCACGGTCCTCTTTGACGGCAAGGATCTGGCGGGTTGGGAAAAGGACGGCGGCGGCGATCCGAAGTGGAAGGTCGAGCACGGCTACATGGAAGTGCTGGGCGGCTCCGGTGGCATCCACACCAAGGCGGAGTTCGGCAGCGCCCAGCTCCACATCGAATTCGCCACCCCGACCGTGGTGAAGGGCGAGAGCCAGGGCCGCGGCAACAGCGGCGTGTTTTTCCACAAGCAGTTCGAGATTCAGGTGCTCGACTCCTACAACAACAAGACCTACGCGGACGGCCAGGCTGGTGCGCTGTATGGTCAGTGGCCCCCCTTGGTGAACGCCATCAAGGGTCCCGGCGAATGGAACAGCTACGACATCATCTTCGAGGCGCCGGAGTTTAACGCCGATGGGTCGCTGAAGAAGCCCGCCTACGCCACGGTGATCCTCAACGGCGTGGTGCTCCACAATCGGAAGGAGATCAACGGCCCGACCAACCATCGCGCCACCGATCCCTACAAGGCCTACTCCGGCAAGGGCCCGATCAGCCTCCAGGACCACGGCAACCCGACCCGCTTCCGGAACATCTGGATCCGCGGCCTCGGGCAGTACAACTGAGGTCTGCTGAGTTGAACGGTTGAAACGCTGAACCGTTAAAACGGTGATTTCGTCAGGGGTCGCGGGCTTCCGCGGCCCCTGATTCTTTTTTGGAGGCTACGAGTTAAATGTGGGGAAGGGCGGCCGGCGCCCGGCTTTGGCGCCCCTTCCGGGTTTCCGCTGCCCCGCGACGGACCTGGATCCCTTCCAGTTCTCCAGATTCTCCCTGACGTTTGCCGGAGATTCGTGGATCGCGAGTTCGCCATTCCCGAGTCCTTTGCTATCTTCGCCGCACCATGAGCCGGATGCAGGAGCAGCGGTACGAATTGAAGTACTGGGTCGACGAGGAAACCGCCCTGAGGGTGCGGGATTACGTGCAGCAGTATCTGCTGATCGATCCCTTCAGCGTGGGGCGTCCCAACCTCAGCTATCCGGTGCACAGCCTGTACCTGGATTCCGAGGGTCTCGATACCTACTGGCACACGGTCAACGGCAACAAGAACCGCTTCAAACTACGCCTGCGCTACTACGATGACCGGCCCAACGCACCGGTGTTCTTCGAGATCAAGCGGCGGCTGAACAACATCATTCTGAAGGAGCGCGGCGGGGTTAAGAAGAAGCACGTCGCTGACATTCTCGGCGGTCAGCTGGCCGAGCGGGAGCAGCTGCTGTCGCCCAATTCGGATCCCGACCTGTTCGCCATCCATCACTTTCAGGAGCTGATGACCAAGCTCGCCGCACGCCCGATGCTGCACATCGCGTACCTGCGCGAGGCGTACGAGAAGGAAGGCGACAATTCGGTTCGGGTAACCATGGATCGCGCGGTCTTCAGCGCCCCCCACAATCGTCCGGAAATCACGATCAATACGGACAATCATTTCAACGTCTTCGGCAAGACGGTGATTCTCGAGCTCAAGTTCACCGACCGGTTTCCGGTCTGGTTCAACGAGCTCGTGCAGACCTTCAACTGCACGCTCACCGGTGCCGCCAAGTACGCGTTTGGCATCGAACAGAAGGGGACGGAGTGGGCGCGGCATCCGTTGGCGGAAACGCTTTAGTCGAAGGCCAGCATCGAAGATCGCAGATCGGAAGTTGGAGATGGAAAGCCGGAGTCGCAGGTCGGAGATAGGAGATCGAACATTGAAGGCCAGGACCGGAGCCGGGATTAGAGGGGCTTGTGGGGCGGGTGGGGTGGATTACGGAATGCGTTTGTGGTTGGGGAGCAGGTTTTCAATGAGGAACAACTTCCGCTTGCGCGGCGTGGTTTCTTCGGCTTTTTAACGCCGTCCGTGTGCGGGCGCCCGAGGGCGCCCGGCCCGCGAACCCCATCATCGCGCAGTCAATTTAGCTCAGTCCCGTCCACTCGAATGCATTCGCAACGGCCGCCGGTTCGTCCGCTTCAACGTCTTCAGGCAAAAGCCACCCTCAAACCCATCCAGTTCTACTGCGCGGCCCCCGAGGCCCGCGAGGTGTTCATTGTGGGGGATTTCAATGACTGGAATCCCACCAGCCATCCGATGAAGAAGGGCTTCGACGGGACCTGGCAGATTTCGGTGACGCTCGGTCACGGCGGCCACCACTACCAGTTTCTGGTGGATGGCAAAGCGGTGAACGATCCGCGCGCCCAGGGGCTCGCCCGGAACCTCCAGGGCGAGAAGGTTTCGATGATCCTGGTCAGTTGACCGCGGGATCCTCCGGCGAAGCGGTGCCCTGTTCGCCGGCGTTGTCGGGGGCGGAGCCCGATTGTTTCGCGGCCCGCCGCTCGGCGAAGAACGCACGCAGGATGTCGGCGCATTCCTGACCCCGCACGCCGCTGGTGATTTCACAGCGGTGGTTCAGCGTTGGGAACTGCAGCAGGTTCATGGCGGAACCCGCCGCGCCGCCCTTGGCGTCTGCTGCGGCGAAGACCACGCGATCGAGCCGGCAATGGACGATCGCCCCGGCGCACATGGGGCAGGGTTCCTTGGTGACGTACAGCGTGCAGCCGTTCAGTCGCCAGTCCCCGGTGGCTTCCTCCGCCATGGTCAACGCGAGCATCTCGGCGTGCGCGGTGGCGTCCTTGAGCAATTCGACCTGGTTGTAGGCTTTCGCGACCACTCGTCCGTTTCGCACAATCACCGCTCCCACCGGCACCTCGCCGGCCTGATAGGCACGCAGGGCCTGCTTCATCGCTTCACCCATGAAGAGGGCGTCGGCTTCGAGATCGATTTCGGGAGAAGACATCGGAGTTCGGAGTTCGGAGATCGGGATGAAGCGGGCCAGTCGGGGTGGTTTTTGCTTCACGCGGTACTATCGGAGTTCATCTGTGGCTCATCTCCTCTTCAGGTGCCTGACGTCGGATGAACGGGCGGCGCGAGCACTGGGGAGGATTGTTCGAGGCTCCAGGTGCTGGAGCCGTCGGGATGGCAAACGGCATGGGCAGCGAAGAAGCCGCCGCGGTGGCGCCAGAACAGGGGCCAGATCTGGTCACGATCGGTTTGCGGTATGGGAAGATCGAGGACCGCGGTCCGTGAGAAAAATCCGAAGGTGCCCTCGCGATGGGGAGGCGGGAGACGGGTGAGTCGGGGCCGGATTTCGAACAGGAACATCAACCAGTGGGTTTGCCCGAGGTAGCCGAACTCGCTCACCAGTCCCGTGAGATGCAGATCGCCCGGGGACAGGGTGAGCCCGGTTTCCTCCGCGGCCTCCCGGCAGGCACAGGCGTACGGGGATTCTCCGAGTCCTTCCTTCAGCTTGCCGCCGGGGGGCGACCACAGACC
>CANGMO010000349.1 GCA_947454295.1 Verrucomicrobiota bacterium
CCGGACGTGACCGCACCTCGTTGACCCACGCCTGATTCGCAAGGTACCAGGCGACGGTTTCGCGGATTCCGGTTTCGAAGGTGTGCGCCGGCACCCAGCCCAACTCGTTCTGGATTTTGGTGGCGTCGATGGCGTACCGGCGGTCGTGCCCCGGCCGGTCCTTCACGAACTGGATGAGCGATCGCGAGTCGCCGCCGAGCTGCGGCGCGAGGGAATCCACGAGATCGCAGATGTGCTCCACGATGCGTAGATTGGCCCATTCGTTGTGGCCACCGACGTTGTAGGTCTCGCCGAGACGTCCCCGGTTGAGGACCTGCCAGAGCGCCTCGCAATGGTCACCAACATAGAGCCAGTCACGCACGTTCATGCCGTCGCCATAGACCGGCACCGGCTTGCGGGCGATGAGGTTCTGGATGACCACCGGGATGAGCTTTTCCGGGAACTGGTAGGGACCGTAATTATTGGAGCAATTGGTCACCACCGTGGGCAGGCCGTAGGTGTGGTGATAGGCGCGCACCAGCAGATCGCTGGATGCCTTGCTGGCGGAGTAGGGGGAGTTGGGCGCGTAGGGCGTGGTTTCCGTGAAGAGCCCCTCGGCGCCGAGCGAGCCGTACACCTCATCGGTCGAGACGTGATGAAAGCGGCGGTTTTCCTTTTGTCCGGCCCAGGCATCGCGGCAGGCCTCGAGCAGATTGAAGGTGCCGACAATGTTGGTGGAGATGAAGTCGCCGGGGCCGCTGATGGAGCGGTCCACGTGCGATTCGGCGGCCAGGTGCATCACGTGGGTGATTGCGTGATCGCGGACCACCCGGACGACGCCAGCCTTGTCGCGGAGGTCGACCTTTTCGAAGGCGTAGTTCGCATGCGCCTCGGCGTCGCGCAGGTTGGCAAGGTGTCCGGCGTAGGTCAGGCAGTCGAGGTTGACCAGCTTCCCGATGCCGGGGCGACCGAGGAGATGGCGGACGAGATTGGAGCCGATGAAGCCGGCACCGCCGGTGATCAGGAGGTTCATGAAAAAAAGGGAGAGGGGACGGGGCTAGTGTTTCTCGGGTTGCCAGTCCCGCAGGGCGTCGTCGATGGCCTGCTCAATCGGGCGGATGCGGACGCCGGTGGCGAGCAGCTTGGAAACGTCCATCAGGCAGTTGGAGCGGGGCGTCTTCGCCGCGACCGCGTAGAACTCCTGGTCGTCGCGCCAGAACTCGAAGGTCTTTCCGGGCTGCAGGCGTTTCTGGATCTTGGCGACGATGTCCCGGGTGGTCACCCAGCCCGGGTTCGCCACGTTGTAGGTGCCGAACGCCGCGCCCTTGTGCCACAGATCCAGGCTCGCCTGGGCGAACTCGCCGCGATGGGTGATGGAGTTGACGTTGTCGTACACCCGCGAGTAGCGCTGCAGCTTCGACAGGAAATTGCGCGAGTGATCCTGCGCGTCGAACGGGATGCGCAGACGCCACACGTAAAAATTCCCGATGCCGGCGAGCACCTCTTCGCCGAGGGCCTTGGTGCCGCTGTAGAAACTGCACGGTCCGTTGCGGAAGGTGAAATTCGGGACGTCGTCCTCGGTGAAGCCGGTAAACCGCTCGGGGTGCTCCTGCAGCTCCTGATAGACCCGGGGTTCCATCAGGTTTCGCTCAATGCGCGTGGTGCCGTCCGGATTGGCAACGCGCGCACCCGAGAAGATGCATCCGGAGGAAACCTGCCCCCATGGCAACTGCACCTCGGCACAGGCGTGCGCGATGGTGAGCGGCAGGGTCACGTTGCCGAGCAGGGTGTCGGCCCGCTCGATTTCGCAGGTGTCGACGTTCGGCTTGCCGGAGTAACCGGCGCAATTGACGAGGAAGTCGAATGGCTCGGCGCGCAGGAAGCGGACGAGCAGCGGAAACTGGGTGTAGTCCAGCTCGGAACGTCGCACCACGCGGTGGTCCCAGCCGCGGGCCCGGAGTTCGTCAACAAACGCACGCCCGATGTAGCCGGTGCCGCCCAGGACGAGGATTTTCGGCATCAGCGGGTCTCCTGTTGGCGGCGTTCCTCTTCCACCACGCCGGCCAGATAGTCCCGGTATTCGCAGCGTGGAAGTGTGGTGATGAGCGCCTCGAGCCGCTCAAGGGGCAGAAAGCCGCGCCGGAAGGCCGACTCCTCCGGGCAGCCGACCTTGATTCCCTGGCGTTTTTCAATGGTCTGAACGTAGGCGCTGGCATCGTGCAGGCTGCTGCTCGTGCCGGCGTCGAGCCAGGCGAATCCGCGGCCGAGGCGATGCACCCGCAGCGAGCCGCGGCGCAGGTATTCCAGGTTGACGTCGGTGATCTCCAATTCGCGACGTGCGGAAGGCTTGAGCGCCGCCGCGATGGACACGACCTCGTTGTCGTAAAGATACAGCCCCGGCACCGCGTAATTGCTCCGGGGGCGCGCGGGCTTTTCCTCGATCGAAATGGCCCGCCCCGACGAGTCGAACTCCACGACACCATAGCGCTCGGGATCGGTGACGTGATAGCCGAAGATGGATGCCCCTCCGGTAAAGCTGCTGAACGCCCGCTGGAAGACGTCCCCGCCGTAGAAAATATTGTCACCGAGGATCAGCGACACGGAATCCGTTCCTATGAAACTCGCCGCGATCCTGAACGCCTGGGCGATGCCCTCCGGCCTGGCCTGCTCGCGATACTCGATGGAGATGCCCCATCGAGTGCCATCCCCGAGCAGCTGCTGGAAGCGCGGCAGGTCGTGCGGGGTGGAAATGAGGCAGAATTCCTGGATCCCGCCCTCGATGAGTGTGGACAGCGGGTAGTACACCATCGGTTTGTCGTAAACCGGCTGGAGTTGCTTGCTGGCGACCTGGGTCAGCGGATAAAGCCGCGATCCAGCGCCACCTGCGAGGATGATGCCCTTCATTGCGGCGATGATTCACCCGCCAATGCCGGGTTGGCAATGGGTAAGGGATTGCGGGAATTCGGCATTCCGGGAGGCCCCTCAAGGGGTGTGGGGAAGCCAGTCGATCACGAGCTCGCGTTCCGAATTCCGCAGGAATGCGCCCGCCAGGGGAACGGCCAGGGCTCGGGCGCGGACCCGCTGCTGGCTGGCCCCGAAGACCGCCACCTGGATCACGCGCCCGAGGATGGTGTCGTCCGGCGATTCCGGCAGGCGATCCAGCTGGTCCACCGCCGCCTGCGGGTTGCCGAGCTTGAGATAGATCAGTGCCAGGGCCTGCCGGAGGCCGCGGTTGTCCGGATTCTGCTCCACCAGTTTGACCAGCAGCGCGAGGTTTTCCTGGAGCCTCACCCCGAGCAGCCCCTGGGTGATGGCGAGATCCCGCTGGAGATCGAGATTGGTGGCATCGTAGCTCAGCAGCTTCTGGAAGGCGCGGGCCGTGGCGGGGAGGTCGTCCATGGTAGCGAGCAGGCGAAGCATGGCCTGTCCCGCCTTGACCGCGTAGGTCGGCGAATCCAACAGCGAATTCCAAGCCCGAACCGCCGAATCGTTGCGCCCGCTCCGTTCGGCGGCGAGCGCCACGAAAAAGAGGCGGCGCGGGTCGCCACCGGCCGCTGCGATGGCGTTGTTGAAATGCGCGATGGCGTCGTTGGTTCTCTGGGTCTGGGCTGCCGTAAGCGCCTGGAAGGTGTAGCGCAGCATGGGGTCCGTGTTGGACTTTTCCGTCGCGGCCAGCTCGGCCTCGATCTCGTCCCACCGCCTCAGATTGGCCATGGCCTGGAGACGGCGTTCCAGCGCCATCAGATTGGTGCGGACCGCGGATTGGGGCAGCAGCGCGACCACCTCCTGGTCCGCCCCGTGGGTCGACAGCCACTCCGCCGCCTTGACCCGATCCGACAGCGATGGATAGGTGCGCGCCGCTTCAACCCGGTTTCGGATCAGGTTGGTCCGCGAGGCAGGTTGGGTCTCCCACTGCAGTTCGTCCGTCAGGAGGGATTCGGAAACCGAGGGGTTGGGGCGTTTTTTCAGCAGGGCA
>CANGMO010000350.1 GCA_947454295.1 Verrucomicrobiota bacterium
GCGGTGGATTTCTTGAGGTTCGCGGCACCCTGCTCGGTGAATCGGAGAAGGCTGATGTAGTGAGACATGTGGAGGGAGGTATGAGGTTGCGTGCGGATGCACGGTGGATCTGGCGCCACGACGCTTGCGGCTCATGGCAGCCGCGCACCAGCAGCCCGAGGCGCCGATTCCAAACGCGACTCCAAAATCCGGGCGGCGGGTTCCCACCGTCAGGCAGACCCTATCCGAAACACGCAAACCACTTCTCTCCCGCGCTTGCCCGAACTCACACCCAAATTGCAGATGCTCGGCCGGATCCATTCACACCGCCGAAGGAGCCAAGTCGCTGGTGACAGCCGATGCAGATCTCCCCCACAGTCCGGTCCATTCCACATGAAACGCGTTCTCGTCCTCGCACTGTTGCTCGCCAGGTGGATGCCAGAAACCGGACACGGCGCCGAGGCAACCGTGGCGCGTGTTGATCGGGATATTGAATACGCCCGCGTGGGGGAACTGGCGCTGAAGCTGGATTTGCATCGTCCGAACCGCGACACCACCCAGCCCCTTATCGTCTGGGTCCACGGCGGCGCCTGGCGTTCAGGATCGAAGGAATCGATGCCCCTCGGCCCCCTCGTTGAGGCTGGATATCCCGTGGCCAGTGTGGACTACCGGCTTTCCACCCAGGCCCGCTTCCCGGCCCAGATTCACGACATCAAGGCCGCCGTCCGGTTCCTTCGCGCGTCCGGTTCGCAGTGGCATCTCTCCACGAAAACCATTGTGATCGCCGGCGACTCCGCCGGTGGGCACCTCGCCGCGCTGGTGGGTGTTTCGAATGGTCATGCCGAACTCGAAGGAAGCGTTGGGGCCCATCCCGGCCAGCGCTCCGAGGTGCAGGCAATTGTCAGCTTCTACGGCGGTTCCGACCTTACCACGATTCTCCAGCAATCCACGCCCAAGGGCCTTTCCGTCCGCGTGCCCGCGCTCGACCTCCTGCTCGGCGGTCAGCCCGACGCGGTGCCGGAACTCGCGCGACTGGCCAGCCCGGTGTTCCACGTCGACCCCACCGATCCGCCGTTGCTGCTCCTCCATGGGGACCAGGATCCGCAGATGCCGATCAACCAGGCTCATGAACTGATGGGGGCCTACCGGAAGCTGAAGCTGCCCGCGCAATTCGAGGTGGTGTACGGAGCGGCCCACGGGGGCGCTCAGTTCTACGACGCGGAACGACTCGCCGTGGTGAAGGCCTTTCTCGATCGCCATCTACCCGTCCGCTAACCCTTTTTGGACGCGGATGAAGACAAACCTCGGCGGTGTGGCACCGTCGCGGGTTGGGAACCCCGTCCTGGCATGAACGCGACGCGCGAATCGGTGAACGCCTGGAGAGTTGCCGTTTGCACGTTGCCGCCCCGGGGTCGACGCATTCACTTCGTTTTTCCGAAAGACGGCGGGTGATCGTTCACCGGAAGGCTGGCCCGGCCGGAGGCCGTCCATGGGCTGCATTCCTCCGCTTGCTCAATCCACCACGACGGTTGTCGACCCGGAGCGCCACCCGAGTGGTGCCATCACGAGGTCTTCGCGATCCGCCGCGAACCACACACACGCCAGCCGATCAGCGCCATCGTCGGGATCCACGCTGTGAACATGGCACAGACGGCCACCTTCCATGCCGATTGGACGACCAAGAAGAATCCGTGGGCCCCGAGAAAAACGTGCGCTGCGGGTTTATTGGCGTAGCTCGCGATGGCCACACCGCCCACCGCAAAGTCCCGGGCGATTGCCACCCCTCCCCAGGCTGCCTTGATTCCAACGGCCACGCCTCCCGCGGCCCACCAACCCAGTGCCACTCCTCCCAGTCCGCCCCAGCCCACCACAATCCCACCCAACGCCAGTGCCCCCAGCGCGATGTTGCCGACACTCAGTGGGGCAATGGCCACTGGCCCCCCTGCGAAGCATCCGCCCAGGGCAGTTCCATCGCTGATGGCGATCCACCCGCGGCTCACCATCCAACCGGCCCGCCCCCCCACCTTCACATGGATCCAGGGAAGTCCCAGGAATCCGCCTGAACTCCGATACTCGAACGCGGCGGCCGGCGTCATCGCATCCGCGCGACGGCGTTGGAAGGCGGCCAGTCCGGCCACCATCACGGCCACTCCGATTCCAAAGCCGATTGCGTTCCCGCCGCGAAACGGAGCCAGCCACAGACACAAGCCCACCGCGATCGTCACGGCGGCATTCAAGACGAGGGGCGCCACGTGACGGCGGATGACCTCGGACTGTCTTGAACCAACTGCCGCCTCAATCTCCGCCCGGAAGCGAAGGTAGTCCGTGAATCCAGTGATCAGCGCCGGAAGCGCGGCGAGCGTCGCCAGGAGCTTCAGCCCGAGTCCGCCCTTGGCCAGCATGCCGCCGCCCATCGAACCGGCGGCGAGGACGGGCGCCGGTGAATGAGGCAGGGCCAGCAGCACCGCATGGACGAACGAGAGCTGGGGCGCAGTTCGCAGGAGAACTGCTTCGACGCGCCTCGACATGCGTTCGCTCAACATGGTGCGCCCGCGCGACAGCCGCTGGCGAACCGCCTCCTCGGAGAGCTGCAGAATTTCCGCCACCTCGGAAACCGATTGGTTCTCCCGGTAAAACAGAATCAACGGCTCCCGATAGGCTTCTGGAATTCCGCCCACGACGGACCAAAGCAGGGACAGCTCGTCCGCGCAGATTGCCTGGGTCCGGGGATCCAATCCGGCGTCCGGCAACTCCGGGGAGACCGCATCCGCGGAATCGGTCGGAGTCGTGCGGGATTGTCGATACGAGCGACGGATCTGGTTTCGTGTGATCCCGCCCAACCACGCCCGGAGCTTCTCCGGCTCCCCAAGCGTGGGAAGCTGCCTCCACGCGATCACGAACACTTCCTGTGCCAGATCCTCGCTGCGGGCCACATCCCCGCAGGCGCTGAGCGCCAGGGCACAGACCATCCCCCGGTGACGTTCCACGATCTGTCGGAACGCGGAGGACTCGCCGGCGAGATGCCGTTCCACCAGCTGTTGATCCGACACCAAGAAGGGTTCTGTGCAGGTCGTCATCATCCACCAAGTGCCAATCCAGCATCGCGAGGTGACACAAATTGCAGTGGCCTTCGCAAGGAGACGCTTCAGGGTTCGGCGCGTCACGGCCCAAGCCGGCAAACTCGAGCGCGCAGCCACCTTCCATGAACCCGAACTCCAATCCATCCCCCAGCGGCCGCCTCGCCCTTGTCACCGGAGCGTCGCGCGAGACCGGCCTCGGCCGGGAGATCGCACGGCAACTTGCGCAGTCAGGATTTCGCGTGCTCCTGACCGCACGCCGGCTCGAAGCCGCCGAGGAGCACGCCCACGCCCTGCGCGGCGAGGGACTCGATGTCATCGCGCGCGCCCTCGACGTCACGGATGACACCAGCATCGCTGAGCTCCGGGATGAAGTCGCGGCGAGTCCCGGTCGCCTTGACGTGCTCATCAACAACGCCGGGAGCTACTACGACGCCGGCGCCGAGGCCATTTCATCGGATCTCGGCTACGCGCATGAGGCCCTGGAATTGAATCTGTTTGGCGCCTGGCGCATGACGCAGGCCTTCGCACCGATGCTGGAGAAGAGTGAGCATCCCCGCATCGTGAACGTCGGAAGCGCCGCGGGAAGTTTCGGGGATCCGGTCTTGGGGCTGGATGCCCACCCGCAGGGCGTTCCGAGTTACGCCATTTCCAAGGCGGCGTTGCACGCGCTCACCATCAAGCTGGCCCGGGAACTGAAGCCCCGCGGCATCCTGGTGAACGTGATCTGCCCGGGCTTTGTCGCCTCGCATCCGGGACTGGAAAAGTTCGGTGCGCGGCCCGTTCCCGACGGCGCCCGCTGCATCGTCTGGGGCGCCCTGATCCCCGACGACGGCCCCACCGGCGGCTTCTACCGAGACGGCGCCCCCCTCCCCTGGTAAACAGGACTTTCGACC
>CANGMO010000351.1 GCA_947454295.1 Verrucomicrobiota bacterium
ATCAGCGGTCCCATGGAGATCGCCTCGGGCTACATCGGCGTGGCTCAGTACCTCGACTACCTGTGGCCGGGAATGACCGCCGCCGGCGCGCTCACGATGAAGGGCGGCGCGGTGGTGATCGCGCTGGGCATCCTGAACATGGCCCTGCTGTGGCGCCCCATCGCGAGTCTGGGACGCATGATGGTGATCCTCTGGATTGGCGTGCTGCTCACGGTGGCCGTCGTGCTGGTGGGTGGGGCGATGCACTTCGATCCCAAGAAAGCCTTCGATTTCCCGCAGAATTCCTGGGCCTTCAGCTCCGGTTTCCTCCTCGGCCTCGGCGCGGCGGCGCGCGTGGGGTTGTATGATTTCCTCGGGTACTACGACGTCTGCTACCTCGGCGACGAAGTGAAGAACCCGGGCCGCACCATCCCGCGTTCCGTGGTGATCAGTCTCGTGGTGGTGGCCATCCTGTACGTGGGGGTGAACCTCAGCATCAACGGCGTGATCTCGTGGCGGGAATTCGTCCCGGCGGAAAACCACCCGGAAATCGCCAACTTCATCGCCTCCATTTTTGTCGAACGCCTGTTCGGCAAACCCGCCGCCAGCCTGTTCACGTTGATGGTGGTGTGGACCGCGCTGGGTTCCGTGTTCGCCCTGCTGCTGGGCTACTCGCGGATTCCCTATGCCGCAGCCAAGGACGGCACCTTCTTCCGCGTGTTCGGACGCGTGCATGCCACGAAACATTTTCCCCACATCGCCCTGCTGGTGCTGGGCGTGCTGTCCATTGCCGCGAGCTTTGTCTCGCTGGGCGTGGTGATCGATACGCTGGTCGCGGCGCGGATCCTGATCCAATTCATCGGCCAGATCATCGCCCTCGTTCTCCTGCGCAAGCACCGGCCAAAGCTCGAGCGTCCGTACAAGGTATGGCTCTATCCTGTGCCTCTCCTGGTGGCCGGAATCGGCTGGCTGCTGGTCTTCGCGACCACGCCCAAGGAAATCATCGGGTTCGCCCTCGGCGCCCTGGCCATTGGAGTGGCCGCCTACTTCGCGTGGGCCAAGGTCACGGCACGCTGGCCGTTCGAAACGGCATCGCGCCCGAGCCCGTGAGCCCCCGGTCCGGAGACCGGGAGCCTGCAGACTCCCGCTTCTACTTGTGGAACGCCGGGGCGTCGGGTTTGCCGTTGGAGATCATGTAGGCCAGCAGGTCGAGGATCTCGCCCTTGTCGAAGGTGTTCAGCAATCCCTCGGGCATCGGCGAGACTTTGGAGGCCTCGCGCGATTTCACGTCCGACTTCCGGAGTTCGGTTTTTCCACCGCCCAGCGGATCGGTCAGCACCACCACCTTGTCGGCGGTGTCCTCCAGTAGCCGGCCGGTGACCTCGTCGCCGTTCTTCAGCGTGAAGGTCATCGCCTGATACTGCTCGGAGATCACCAGGCTCGGCTCGGTGATGGACTTCAACACATCGAGCGGCGCGTACCGCGTGCCGACGCCGGTGAGGTCGGGCCCCACCGCACCGCCCTGGCCGTTGAACTGATGACAGGCCGTGCACTGGGCGAGACCGAACAGTTCCTTGCCTCGGGCGAAATCGCGTCCGCGACCCACCTCGGCCAGGGCTGGAGTCAGGTCGGCCGTCGTCCATTCCTTGACCACGGCGCGCTTGCGGGCCGCGGGCCGGACGGCGACGGGTTCGGTGCCGAGAATCACGCCGGCGAGTTCACCCTTCTCGTTGTCGGGAAGGCGCGCCACGACTTCCTTGCGCAGGTTCTTCAGGAAGTTATCCAGGCTCGCCCCGTTGCCGGCTTCGAGTCCCACTTCCTTGAACCACCCCACAAACGCGTCCGGATGCCGGACGCTGCGGCTGACGTAGTAGCTGCCGCCGTCGGGATAGGTGGCGCCGCCGTTGGTCTGCGGAGGCCGGTTGAACCAAGCGAAATAGCGGCGGCGGTCCGGCAGGGTCCAGCCGGACTTCGCCTTGCGCAGCACCACCTGATAGTGGAGCTGCTCCTCCTGTGTGGCGGCGGCATCGCGCAGGTCGAGCAGTTTGCCCACGATACCGGGTGCATCGAGTGCGACGAGGATCTGCGACAGCTCCCGGTTGAGCGGCCACGAAGCGGCCGGGAATTGTTTGCTGAGCTTCTCGATCGCCAGGGGCTTCACCGCCTCGGGAATCCCGTGACGCGCGAAGCTCACTTCAATCACCCGCAGCTTGTTGAGCTTCCATTCCTCATCCAGGGAATCGAGCGGCCAGCGGGTCAGCGTCTTCAGCGCGGGAATCTGGTCCTCGGCGGATCCGACGCGGACCAACGCCAGCAGCGCGGTAAGGCCCGCGCGCGGCTCGGTGGCCTCCAGCGCCTTGTCCTTCCAGCTGGAAACCGGTTGCGACTCCAGCGCCACGCGGGCGGCAAACCGGATGTGGCGGTTGGTGGAATCGAGTCCCGCCCAGATGCGCGGCAGCGCGGTTTCATCCTCCTTCGAATGGAACTTCTCGAGATCGCGACGCACGCGGCGCGCCGCCTGACCGGCGGTCACCTGCAGCGTGTGCACCACCGCGGGCTCGGTGCGCTCGGTGCCAACATAGCTGACGCGATACAACCCCGACTGGGTGCCGCGGCCGCCGATGGTGAAATACATCGCGCCGTCGGGGCCGATCTCGAGATCCGTCACATTGAACGGCTTTCCCAGAACAAACGGCTCCACCTTGCCCGAGTAGCTCGCGCCCTGTTCCGAAAGGTGGACCGCCAGGATGCGGCCATAGCTCCAGTCCATGACGTAGAGCGCGCGCTGATACTTCGCCGGGAAGCGGGCTCCGGTGCCGAAGCGAACTCCGGTGGGAGAACCGATTCCGACGTTCACCACCGGGGGCAGCGAATCGGGATAGTATTCCGGCCACTTGGCGCTGCCCTCGCGGAAGCCTTGATCGCCGCCGCTGACCACATGATACACACGAATCGGCCGATACCACGGGGCACCCCAGTCCCACTCCATGTCGGAATCGAACCCAAAGAGCTCGCCATCGGGATTGAAGGCGATGTCGTAGGTGTTGCGTTCACCCGAGGCATACACCTCCGCATTGCCACCGTCGCGATCGAGGCGAACAACGTACCCACCCGGCGGCTTGCGACCGGCACCGAAGCCGTTGCCGTCCTCCATGCGCGGCACCACCAGGTCGTCGGCGAAGTTCCGAACCCGGGAAGTCGACACGGTGTCGGTGGGCAGATCGACGAAGTTGCCGCAGACCACATACAGGTGGTCGTCCGGTCCTTTCACGATGCCGTGCGCCCCATGCTCGCCGGGGCCGCCCACCCACTTGCGCAGCAATTCGACGGAGTCGTACTGGTCATCGCCGTTGGTGTCGCGGAGCCGGTACAGGTGATAACCCTGCGGCCCCTGTCCATTCACGTAGAGCGAATCATAGGCGTACAGCAGGCCCATGGCGCCGGAGACCGGGAGATCGATGGTCTCCACCTTGGCCACCTGGCCCGCGGCATCGAGGGTGATGCGTTCCATCGGTTCGCCGCCCTGCGGACTCAGGATCAGTCGGCCCTTGGAATCGACCGTCATGCTCACCCACGAGCCCTCCTCGGGCTGGGCGGAGCGGAGTCGCTCGATTTTGAATCCATTGGGGACCTGCACCGCTTCCGCGGATGTGGCCACGGCGGGTTTGAAGATGTCGCCCCACGGGGCGATTCCCACCGCACCCATCGACGTGGCCGCAGTCCAGGAGTTGGTGGTAGCGCCGGTTTCCCACGACGCATCGGAGACGATCAACTCGCGCTGACCACCGGGCTTTTGCAGTTCGAGACGAACCAGCACGCCGGCGTTGCCGCGCTCATGACGCGCCGCCAATTCGACCAGCACCGGGCCCGCTTCAAAGCGGGGCGGGGTCAGAGTGACGTAGGTGGGACGGGAAGGGTTGGTATTGCGGGCAATGTTGCGGCCGTTGAGGCGCAGATCGGCC
>CANGMO010000352.1 GCA_947454295.1 Verrucomicrobiota bacterium
CGGGGCCGCGGCGCACACGCCGCCGGCCCGCGTGATCACTCCCACTCGATCGTCCCGGGCGGCTTGCTCGTGAGATCAAGCACCACGCGATTCAAGCCACGCACCTCGTTGGTGATGCGCAGCGAAATCCGCTCCAGGAGATCGTACGGGACGCGCACCCAGTCGGCAGTCATGCCGTCCTGGGACTCCACGGCACGAATGGCGATGGTGTAATCGTAGGTGCGCTCGTCGCCCTGCACGCCGACGCTCCGCACCGGCAGCAGCACGGCGAAGGTCTGCCAGGTCTTGTAGTACAGTTCAGCCGCCTTCATTTCCTCCACCACGATGGCGTCGGCGCGGCGAAGAATCCGCAGCTTGTCGGCGGTGATGTCCCCGAGGCAGCGGACGGCGAGCCCGGGGCCGGGGAAGGGCTGGCGATAGACGATCTCCTTCGGCAGGCCGAGCTCAAGACCGAGCTGCCGGACCTCATCCTTGAAAAGGTTCTTCAGCGGCTCGACCAGCTTGAACTTCATGTTCTTGGGCAGGCCGCCGACATTGTGATGCGACTTGATCATCGCCGCCGGATTGCCGGCGATGGGTACCGACTCGATGACGTCGGGATACAGCGTGCCCTGGGCCAGGAACTTGGCCTTGCCGACCTTGCGGGTGGCTGACTGGAAGACGTCGATGAAGGTCTTGCCGATGATCTTGCGCTTCCGCTCGGGGTCCGTGACGCCCTTGAGCTTGCGGAGGAACAGTTCCGTGGCTTCCTCGTACTGCAGGCGAATCTTGAAATGGCGTCCGAAGACCTCCTGGACCACGTCCTCTTCGCGGGCACGCAGGAGGCCGTTGTTGACGAAGATACAGGTCAGCTGATCGCCGATTGCCTTGTGCAGCAGCGCCGCTGCGACGCTGGAATCCACGCCGCCCGACAGGCCCAGGATGACGCGCTCCTTGCCCACCTGTTTGCGGATCTCGTCCACCGCCTGGTCGACATAGTGGCGCATGGTCCACGAGCGGCCGCAGCCGCAGATGCCGTGGATGAAATTGTTCAGGATCTCTCGGCCTTTCGGCGTATGGACCACTTCGGGGTGGAACTGAATGCCGAACAGGCGGCGCTTGCGGTCCTCGATCGCCGCGAACTCCGAGTTGTCTGTGGTGGCGACCGCCTTGAACCCGGTGGGGATCTTGGTGAGCTTGTCACCGTGGCTGTTCCAGACTTGCACCGACTTGGGCAGCTTGCGGAAGAGCGCGCAGGATCCGTCACGAATGGTGAGGGTGGCCTTGCCGTACTCGCGGTGCTGTCCCTTTTCGACGCGGCCACCGAGATGGTGGGCGAGGATCTGGACGCCGTAGCAGATGCCCAGGATGGGGATCCCGAGCTTGAAGATCTCCTTGTCGGGTTGTGGCGCGCCCTGCGCGTACACCGAGCTGGGGCCGCCGGACAGGATGATCCCCTTCGGAGCCAGCTTGCGGATCTCCGCGGCGGGCGTGTCGAAGCGGAGAATCGTGGAGTACACCTGCGCCTCACGGACGCGGCGCGCGATCACCTGGGTGTACTGGCTCCCAAAGTCGAGGATGACGATCTGTTCGTTCATGGTCCGAATTCCAAAGCACAGGTTATCGGGTGGCGCGGGGCTGGTTGGCGAGCGATTTTTCGTCACCCGGCCGGGAACCGCCGCCTCCCCGGCGCAAAAACTCAGCCGGATCGCGCATTCGTGCAGCGACTCACGGCTTTTTCGGACTTTGGCGTTGACGGTGTTTTTGAGGGCCGCGTTAGCTTTCGTCCGTCCTTCCCGCCGGCTGAGCCCATTCCGGGTTCGCCCTTTGGGAGGGGCGCTTTAATCACATCATGAGCCGCAAACTCAACGTCGCCATCGTCGGACTCGGGTTCGGATCCGAGTTCATCCCCATTTACCAGCGCCATCCCCAGGCGAACATGTACGCCATCTGCCAGCGCTCCAAGGAGAAGCTGGACGCGGTGGGCAAGGCATTCGGCGTCGAGAAGCGCTACCAGAGTTTCGAGGATCTCCTGCGCGACCCGAACGTGGATGCGGTGCACATCAATTCCCCCATCCATCTGCACGCCTCGCAGTCGATCGCCGCCCTGCGCGCCGGCAAGCACGTGGCCTGCACCGTCCCGGCCTGCACGACTCTGGAAGAAGCCCGTGAGATCGTGAAGGCCGCCAAGGAGAGTGGGAAGAAGTACATGATGATGGAGACCGTGGTCTGGAGCCGCGAGTACCTCTTCGTTCGCGAACTTCGCGATTCCGGCAAACTGGGCCGCATCCAGTTTGTGCGCGGCAGCCATTTGCAGAACATGTATGGCTGGCCGGGTTACTGGGAGGGCCTTCCCCCGATGCACTATGCCACGCACTGCGTCAGCCCGTGCCTCGGCATCCTCAACGGCGAGGCCGAATTCGTGTCCTGCCTCGGCTCCGGCCGCATCGCCGACAAGCTCATCGCCAAGTACGGCTCGCCGTTCAGCTTTGAGACCGCCCACTTCAAGGTCCGCAACCAGGACGTCGCCGGCGAGGTGACCCGTTATCTCTTCGACGCCGCCCGCCAGTATCAGGAGAGCTTCGACTGCTACGGTTCCCAGACCTCCTTCGAGTGGCAGCTGACCGAGCACGATGATCCGGTCCTGCACCTCGGTGGCGAGAAGGTGGAGAAGGTGAAGATCCCCGACTTTGCGCATCTGCTGCCGGCGGAGATCCGCGATTTCACCACCAAGGGCGTCTATGACATGGCCGAGAACGTGCATCTGAGCTTCCTTCAGGGCAGCGGACACGGCGGCAGCCATCCGCATCTGGCGCACGAGTTTGTCACGGCAGTGCTGGAGAACCGGCCCAGCTTCCCCGACGTCCATCAGTCGGTGAACTGGACGATGGTGGGCATCCTGGCCCACGAGTCCGCGATGCGCGGCGGCGAGAAGATCGTGATCCCGAATTTCCGCGGCGTCTGATCCGGGGCGATCCCGATTTCATCATGCGGCCGGATGGGGCTTCCCTGTCCGGCCGCATCGTTTTTATGGACTCCCAATCCTCAAACCGGTTTACTGGCGGAGTTCCCGCATGCACGCGTCACCGCGCGTGCGTTGGTATTTAACGAGCAACCACGAGCAGCCAGATTCTATGAGCAACGGAAACGACATCGGCATTGTACCCAATGCAAAACGCCTTCTATGGGCAGGCTTTGCGGCCATTCTCGCGGCGGGCATCGGCTTCGGCATCCGCGGCGGCATCCTCGCCAACTGGGCGGCCGACTTCGGCTTCACCGGCGGGCAGCTGGGAGCGATCGGTGGCGCCGGCTTCACCGGGTTTTGCTTCGGCATCATCATCGGCGGTGTGATCGTGGACAAGATTGGCTACGGAAAGCTGGTCATCGCCGCCTTCCTGTTCCACGTGCTGTCGGCGTTCGTGACCTTCGGTGCGGCAAAAGGTCAGACCCAGGAGCAGGCCTTCAACTTCCTCTATTGGGGCACCTTTATCTTCGCCCTCGCCAACGGCACCCTTGAGGCCGTCGCGAATCCCCTCGTGGCGACCTTGTTCCCCCAGAACCGCACGCACTATCTGAACATCCTCCACGCCTCGTGGCCCGCGGGTCTGGTGCTCGGCGGTCTGGTTGGCTGGATCCTCGGTGACCAGATGCACCTCAGCTGGAAGCTCCAGCTCGGCCTGTTCCTTGTCCCCACGGTTGGCTACGGCCTGATGTTCATGGGACAGAGCTTCCCGAAGTCCGAGGCCTCGGCCAAGGGACTCTCGGTCGGCGAAATGCTCAAGGATGTCGGCATCCTCGGCTCCGCGGTGGCTGTGTACCTCCTGGTTCTCTTCTTCCAGAACGCGCTTCACCTGCCGGATGCGGTTTCCTATGGCATCGGTGCAGTGCTTTGGGTTGCGGTCGCCGTCATGACCGGCTTCTCGATCGGCGCCTGGCTGCTGTTCGTCCTGC
>CANGMO010000353.1 GCA_947454295.1 Verrucomicrobiota bacterium
GCCGTCCAGCGCCGACCCAACGATCCGCGACTCCGTGAAAACCGAGCGGAATTCCTGGAAGCGATCGGCGCCCCCGAGGCCGCCGTGGAGGATTGGCGCAAGGTGGCCGAGCTGCTGCCACATCACCACCTCGGCTTCTTCCAGGCGGGGCGCGTGCTGGCGAAGCTCAAGCAGGACGGCCCGGCGCTGGAACAGCTTCAGGAGGCCATCGCCCGCCGGCCCGATCTCGCCGAAGCCTGGTTGGAGCGCGCGCAAATCCATCGCCGCACCAAGGAGTGGGCATCGGCCCAGCTGGAAGCGGAGGAAGCCCGACGTCTCCGTCCGAATGATCCTCGTCCCCTCCTGCAGCTGGCCCACATCTTCGGCGGGCAGAACCGTATGAAGGAAGGCACCGCCATGCTGCGCGAAGCGGTCAAGGTGCGCCCCAGCCACTGGGAGGCGCGCTACCTGCTCGGAGTCGAACTGGCCGCGCAGGGTTCCCTCGGAGAGGCGCGCATCGAATTCGAGCAGGCAGTTCGACTCCGTCCGGACCTCGCACCCGGGCATTTCAATCTCGGCGTTTGCCTGGCCAAGCAGGGCCTCTTCGATGAAGCCACGACCCAATTCACCGAGACGCTCCGGCTGGATCCCAGGCACGCACAGGCGCGCGCCTATCTCCAGAAGCTAGAGCAGAACCGGAACTTCCCGGGGTCCAAACCCTGAGCCGGTGTTCAACGGGGTCCCGTCGGGGCGCCGGCACCCCCCGCAATGCGGGCCCGCAGCACCGCCGTATCGCGAACCACGCCGGAATACAGGTTCGTGCCCACGAGCAGCTCGGGCAGATTCTGGACGCGGGTCAGCCGGTACTGGGTTTCATAAATGCCCAGCGCGGTGCGAATCCATCCGTCAATCTCCGGCGCCGCCTGCGCACGCCGAAAGGCGGCGTCACCGGCCAGCTCAAGGGCCTTCGCCTCCGCCGCCGAATAGGCCGGAACCGACGGTTGCGAAAACACCCAATCGTCAAACTCCCGCAACTTCGACGGCGCCGCCTTCCAGACCGCGAGCCCCAACCGCGCCAGGCCGCAGGCGCCAATGTGATCCGCGATCGGGCGCTTCAGGAGGGGATTGCAGTCCATCTCCAACGGAATCGGAAGACTGACCACCGCCACCTGATTGGACGACTGATCCAGCACCTCCATCAGCAACGGATGCATCGCTCGACAATGTTTGCAGGTGTAATCAAAGAAATGCAGCACCAGCTGCGGCGCGGCGGGATCGCCCAGCACCGGCACCTCATGAATCGGAAGCGTCACGCCCGAGATGGGGAGCGTCCAATTCCGCGTGAAGACCGGCGGCGGCGTCACGGGTTTGACGGCCGGGGTCGACGGGGTTCGGGGCGCCATCCCCGTTGCGGGCGTTGCCGACGACGCCCCGGCGGAAAGCCCCTGACCCGCCGCGAGCACGGCCGCTGAAAGCATGCCCAACAGCGCCATCACCGGTGCAAACTGGCCGCGCTGACCCACGCCGGGGGCGAACCGCAGCGCCAGGGCGCAGACGGCGATGCCACTCAGGTGGGTGGCCATGCACCACGGGCAGAAGGCGTGAATCAGGTTGACCTGAACAAACGCGAACCACGCCGCCCCGCCGATCAATCCGCCCAGCAGCAGGGAGAGAAGCCGAAACGGAATCCAGCGACCCGTCGGATCGAGCGAGCGCATTGCTCCCGGAAATGCCAGGAGGAAGAACAGGAGCGCATACAACGGAAGCGCGAGGGCCGCGACCGGAATTCCGAGCCACCGACTCCATGCACTGGCGAGCACTGAACCGCAGCCCGAATCGATACCGCATCCCGCCGCAGTGCCGCCCGTCAGCGACAGCGTGAGCAGATAGCCACCCAAGGCCAGCGGCACCAGCGCGGCACCCATCAACCACGCGGGAGCGGCCGCAACGGCGGCGCTATGAGGCTGGTTGTGGGAGGGCTTTGGCTTCATGCGAGCTTTAGGGGTTGGGAACCACGGAACCGTCGGCGCGAATCTGCACCAGTCCGGTCGCTGCGGAAACAGGAGTCCTCGTGACCGCACCTCCCGGCCAGCGAACCTCCAGCACCGCAGCCCCGCCCGACGGGGGCGCGAAGAGCATGACAACTCCATCCTGGGAACCCCGTCCACTGCCGGCATGCACCTCCTGCCGCGGTCCCCACGGTTTTCCATCGAGACTCCAGCGCGCCGAGGCGCCAATGGCATCGGGATTCGCCGGTGAACCCAGGAGGCGCACCCTCAGAGAAGGGCGGGCGGTTCGATTGCGGAAGAGCAGCGTGGCCGCGCCGTTTTGTCCGACAGCGAGATCCAGTCGCCCATCGCCGTCAAAGTCGGCAGCCGCCGCACCGCGCTGCTCGCCCCAAGCGACCACGCCGCTCTCCATCGGCCGGAGCGCCCGGAATCCGCCCGCACCATCGCCCAGGCAAAGCAGGCCAACGCCCGCATCAGAGCGGGGCAATTCCGGAATCACATCAAACTGATTTTGGGACAGGAACACATCCACCTTTCCATCGCCATCAAAGTCACCCGCCACCACGCCAAAGGCCGGCGCCAGTTGCGCCGCCGCCGGCAGCGCCCGCCGCTCGAAATGATCGCCCCGGTTCAGGAATACCGACGACTCCAGAGTGGCCGCCTCCACCCACTTCATTCCCGGATTTCGACCCGCGAGCATCTCGTCCACCGAGGCGCGACTGAACGCCCGGTTGGACGCATAGCGCTCCGCCAGAAACGGCATCGTCTTGGTAAACGTCGAAAGCAGGCGCACGGGAAGATAGGCGGCCATCTCCGAATCAAACTCCGACTCGATCAACTCCACCGTGCCATCGCCGTCGAGATCCCCGTAGTACAGCCTCATTGGTTTTCCAGTGCGCAGGCTCACTTCTCCCGGCGAGTTTCGGCCTGCATTGGCAACGATCAGATCCATGCGTCCATCGCCATCCACGTCGGCGGCGGTGATGCCGTTCCACCGACCGGTGAAGGCCGCGAGTCCGAGCGACTGGGTCGCGTCCACCAACCGACCCTCCTGGTTCATGAACACCCGCACCGCACCCCACTCGCACGCCAGCGCCAGATCCGGACGCCCATCTCCGTCGAGGTCCGTAAAGACGGCCCCCTGCACCAGGCCGACGTCACGGAAGGCCTTGATCGACTCCGCATCGGGAACCCATTTGCCACCCACCCGATGAAAGATCCGGGAGGAAGCCGCGACTGGATACTTCCCGGCAATTACCCGGCCTCCCACGAAGAGATCGGGAGAGCCGTCCCCGTTGATATCCGCGAGGGCGATCGAGCCCGTCGCCGATTCGGTGACGGGAACGGGATCCGCCGACACGCCCTCCGGAAACTCATACTGGCGCACGGCTCCGCCATCACGTCCGCCATCCTCGTAGTTGGAAAGACTCGAGAGCACCACCGATCGCGACTGGGTGCCGCCTTCATGGAAGGCCGCCCAGGCCGTCTGGTCGCGCTGCAGCGGCGTTTCAAACGCAGCCAACGACGACCGGGTGAAACGCCCGGCGCCCTCATTGTGAAACACTGCCGGCGCACCACCGGAGCCCGAGCCGATCAGCAAGTCGTCGCGCCCGTCCTGATCCAGATCGAACCACAGCACCCCAGGACCAGCTTGGCTGAACTTCTCCGAAAGCAGGGGCTGAAGCGCTGTGTCTTCGAAGGCGGTTTCATGATGCACGTGCCCCAGGATGGCGGAGACATCTTCGAACAGGGCCACTCCGGAGGATGTCGACGTCGGCGCGGCAATGGCGGTACCCGATTGCGCCTCATCGATTTCGTAAAGCCGGCCGGGTTGCAGTCCGGAGAGAAGCGATCGCGCACCACTCCGCCACCGGACCTCGATTTCGAGCCGGTGATCCATCCCGCCAGCCGCGAACGCGCGAATGGAATCATCGGAGGA
>CANGMO010000354.1 GCA_947454295.1 Verrucomicrobiota bacterium
GAAGCAGCGGCAGGGACGCCCCGTTGCGATGGGCATCCACTGCTTCAAGTTGTTCATTCAGGGTCAGCGCCAGCACCACATTCGATGACATCGTCAAACGAATCTCGACGCCCCTGCGGGTTGCAGTGACCGACTGAAGTTCGCCATCGTACGTCCATGCCCTTCTGGAAGCCACAAAGTCACGAATGCCGAAAAGGCGCGTGAGATCGAGGCTTCGGAAGCCACCAGGCCCGTTCGGGAAACTCAGGGCTCCTTGTTGCCTGCATCGCTCCACGTACCGCTCGACCACTTCGTCACGGCCCCTGGCCACCAGGGGAACAGCCTGGGATCGGGTGATGCGCAAGGAAGTTCCCTGCTTCGAGATGCCCCAGATCTCCCGATTGAAGACCACATACATCGGGCCCCTGGGCCCCACCAGACTCATCAACCCACGCTCGTCATGGATCTCTTCGAGTGGACCGAACTTGGGTTGCGCTGGTCCAGGTGTGCCCTCGATAAGGGTGCGCAGTAGCGTCGTTGGCCCACCCGGGGAGGTCACGGGAATCTTCTCCGGAGCGCCGCGGCGCTCGAACTTTGGCGAGTCCCCGGCCGGTGCGTCAGCGCAGAGTGGATAGGCTCCCAACCCCAAGGCGGCCCCGTAAAGCACGCCACCGGCGAGAACGGATAGACTCCAGTCTTTCATGGTTATCAACTCCCTGGCTTCTGGCGTGGAGGCGGATGCGGGAATCGTCCCCAATCCCTCCTCCGGTTTCGGAAATATCACACCGCGGTCCATTCGCAGTGCAACCCTTCCCCCACAGTCGAGACCAAACTACGCAGACCACGGTTACTTGTCTAACCGAGTTTGTTGACCAACGCATCTCCCATCTCCCATCTCCCATCTCCCATCTCCGATCTCCGATCTGCGCTCACCCCATCAGCGGGCGGATGACGTTGCCGGCGATGCCGGTGAGGCGTGCGTCGAGGCCCTGGAACTTGAAGTTGAGCCGTTTGTGGTCGATGCCCATGAGCGCCAGCATGGTCGCGTGGAGGTCGTGGACGTTCACCACGTTGTCCACCGATCGGTAGCCGAGTTCGTCCGTCGCCCCGTAGCTGAAGCCCGGTTTTACGCCGCCACCCGCCATGAAGATCGAGAAGGCGAGAATGTGATGGTCGCGCCCCGTCCCCTGCCCCATCGGCGTGCGACCAAACTCGCCGCCCCAAAGGATCAGCGTGTCGTCGAGCATGCCGCGCTGGCGAAGATCGCGGATAAGCGCCGCCGTCGCCCGATCCACGTCCTGCGCCGCCGCCGGCATGGCCTTCTCGATGTCGCCGTGATGATCCCACGCGCGGTGGTAAAGCTGGATCATGCGCACCCCACGCTCCGCGAGACGCCGGGCCAGCAGGCAGTTGGAGGCAAAGCTGCCGTCGCCCGGCTCCTTCACTCCGTAGGCCTCCAGCACCTGCTTCGGTTCGGAGCGGAAATCGGTGAGCTCGGGCACCGAAGTCTGCATGCGGAAGGCGAGTTCGTACTGCGCGATCCGCGTCTGAATCTCGGGATCGACGTGATCCTGCGCGAGGATGCCGTTCAGCCGGTTGATCTCCTCGACCACCTGACGCTGCGTGCTCTGGCAGATTCCTTCGGGATTGCCGACGTAGTGCACCGCGTCGCCGCGCGACTGCAGCTGGATGCCCTGGAATTTGCTGGGCAGAAATCCCGACGACCATTGCCGCGCCGACACCGGCTGCAGCCCATAGCGGCCCGAGGAGGTCAGCACCACGAATCCGGGGAGATTCTCGGTTTCAGCCCCCAACCCGTAGAGCAGCCACGATCCCATGCTGGGACGGCCCTTGACGATCGAGCCGCTGTTCATGAAGGCGTGCGCCGGGTCGTGATTGATCTGCTCGGTCTGCATGGAGCGGATCACGCACAATTCGTCGGCCACCGTTTGGATCTGCGGGAAGAGATCGGAGATTTCCAAACCCGACTTCCCCGATGGCGTGAACTTGCAGAAGGCCCCACGCGCCTTGAGGACCTTGTTCTGCAGCTGGGCGAGCTGCTGCCCGCGCGTGAACGACTCGGGAAACGGCTGGTCGTGGAGGGCCTTCAACTTCGGCTTCCAGTCAAAGGTCTCCAGATGCGACGGCCCACCCGCCATGCAGAGGTGGATGATGCGCTTCGCCTTCACCGGGAACTGCGCCTCCCGGAGCATCCCCTTCCATCCTTGAGGAATCCCGCTGGCTGGCGCGGCAACCGAGCGGTTCAGCAACGACGCCAGCGCGACCCCTCCGAGTCCATAGGCGGATCGCTGGAGAAAGGTACGGCGATTCACCGAGAGCGCGAAGGCCGCCGGATCGAAACCGGGAAGCGGGAGCGGATTCATGGGGCGAAGGGGTTGGCGTTCGGGCGGTGTTAGAATCGCGTGACGGTTTCGTGCAGGTTCAACACCACGCGGGCCACCTGGGTCCAGGCGGCAAGTTCGACGGGCGGCAGCGAGGCCGCAGGGGCCTGCCCGGCGGCGGCCAGTTTCGCGGCATCGGCCGGTTGTTTAGCCGCCTCATCGCGTTGCAGTCGCAGGAACGCGGCGAGCGAGGCCAGTTCCGACGCCTTGGGCTCGCGCGACAACGCTAGCCGGAACGCGAGCCGGAGCCGCGCCGCATCGTCGGCCTGTGCGTCCCCGAGCAGCCGCTGCGCAAACACGCGCGACGCCTCCACGAAACTCGGATCGTTCAACAGCGTGAGCGCCTGCTGCGGCGTGTTGGACACGGTTCGGGCTGCGGTGCATTCCTCGCGTGCGGGCGCATCGAAGTTGGCCAGCATCGGATGCAGGAAGGTCCGCTGCCAGTGACTGTAGAGGCCGCGACGGTATTGTTCAGTGCCGGCGCTGGACCGGTAGTCGCGGTCGGGGAACTGGATGTTCGCGTAGTAGTTTCCCGGCTGGTAGGGAAACGCGCTGGGGCCGCCGATCTCGAAATTCAGAAGACCGGCGATGGCGAGGGCGTTGTCGCGAACGAACTCGGCCTCCAGCCGGCGCGGATTCTGCGAGGCGAGCCAGCGGTTGTTGGGATCGCGATCGCGCAATTCCGGACGGAGATTCGCACTCTGGCGATAGGTGCCCGAGGTGACGATGAGGCGAATCAAATGGCGGACATCCCAGCCGCTCTCGCGAAACTCCACCGCCATCCAGTCGAGAAGCTCCGGATGCGTGGGCCACTCGCCCTGCGCGCCGAGGTCATCGACCTGCGCCGACAGTCCGGTCCCGAAGAATTGCTTCCACAGACGGTTCACAAACACACGCGCGGTGAGCGGATTGGCCGGCGAGAGAATCCAGTCGGCGAGATCGGCCCGCGTGAGGTTGGTCGACGCCGGCAGCGTTCCCCGCGGGAGGAAGCGCGGCGGATTGGGCGCCACCACCTCGCCCGATTCATCCTGCCAGTTGCCGCGGGGCAGCACATGGATCGGATACGGCTTCCACGCCGCGGTCACCACCACGGGATTCCGCCCTCCGCGGCACTCCATCCATTCGCGGCGCAACGACTGCCACTGAGACCGCACCGCGCCCGGTGCGTCGCCGCCCAACAGATAGGGAATCGCAAGCGCCCGGGCGTCCTGCGTCGAGACCTCCGCGGCGTTCAGGGCCCGATCGAGTTCAGCCCGTCCACCGGAGGCGAGCGGATAGGCGCCGGCCAGCGGGGAAAGCGATACCCGGAAACGCTGAACCTGGTCCCCGCGCAACGTCACCCGAAGCGACGATCCCGCTGCAGGTTGACGCGGGTTCTTAAACCTCCAGACCGCCGCGTGCGGCTCGTGCACCCGGGCCCGGCTGGTTTTCCAACCGTCCTGGACCCCGAGCAATTCGTTGCCGTTGGCATAGCGGGGCTCGCTCAGGCTCGCCTCGGCGGAATCGATGGAGACGCCCGCCGCCTTCCCCGCCGCATCC
>CANGMO010000355.1 GCA_947454295.1 Verrucomicrobiota bacterium
CCGGAGCCCTGCCCAAGGTCATGAACGACCTCGCCGATCTGCTGGAGCACGACGACGAGGTGCGCAGCGAGGTGACCTCCGCCATCGCCTACCCGCTCTTCGTGCTCGGATTCGGCATCGTCACAGTGGTCATTCTCCTCACAGTCGTGCTCCCCAAGCTGTTCGCCATGCTGGAGGAGATGCTCGACACCCTCCCGCTGCCCACGTTGATCCTGCTGCGGGTCAGCGGCATCTTTTCACGCTACTGGTGGCTGATCGGCCTCGGTCTCTCGGCTGCGCTCGCCGGTCTGCGGGCCTACCGCAAAACACCCCGGGGCGCCTGGGCCTGGGATCAGTTCGTGCTCCGCGTCCCGGCCATCGGCGCGATGGTCCGTTCCTCCGCCCTCAGTCGGTTTGCGCGCACGCTCGGTATCCTCGTGAAGAGCGGGGTTTCCCTGCTGCCGGCGCTCAAGATTGTCGAGACCACCGTGGGAAACCGGGTCATCGCCGCGCAGATCGCGCAGGTTGCCGAGGAAACCCGCGGTGGCGATTCCCTCGCCGGACCGCTCCGCAAGCTGGGCATCTTCCCGCGAAACGCCGTGCAGATGATCGCCGCCGGCGAGGAGTCGGGTCAGCTCGACGACATGCTCGGGAAGGTCGCGCAAATTGAGGAACGGCACCTTCGCGCCAAGACCAAGACCGTCATCTCCCTGCTCGCCCCCGTGCTGATCCTCATCGTCGGCGGCGTGGTGGGATTCATGGTCATCGCCATCCTCCTTCCCATCTTCCGCATGAGCCGAGGCATTCACTGATCTACCCGATCTCCCATCTCCCAACTTCGATCTCCGATCCCATGACCACCCCCACCCACCCCTCGCATCGTTCCCGCCAATCTGCGTTCACGCTCCTCGAGATCATGGTCGTCGTGATCATTCTCGGCGTCCTCGCCGCCACCATCATCCCCCAGTTCATGGGCTCAACGCAGGAGGCCAAGGTCAGCGCCGCCAAGGCTCACGTCGCCGAACTGGAAGCGGCGGTGGAACGGTTCTACATCCACATGGACCGGTACCCGACGCAGGAGGAGGGCCTGACCATTCTCGAAAAGGCGCCGGTCAATGACGCCGCGAAATGGCGCGGCCCCTACATCAAGCAGTTGCGCAAGGATCCCTGGACCCATCCCTATCAGTATCGCCGTCCGGGCACGCATCATCCCACGAGCTTCGACATCTGGTCGCAGGGTGCCGACGGTGCGGACGGCGGCGAAGGGGACAACGCAGACATCGGCAACTGGCAGTAAGTCCCCGCGCGGCCTGAACCACTTCCGGACAGCCCGTCCATGAAGGTCACCAGCGCACCGCACTTCCGGAGGGCCGGAATGCCGTCGGCATTCACCCTCATGGAGCTGATGGTGGTGCTGGCCCTGATCGGCATTCTCAGCGCGGTGCTGCTGCCGGAAATGCGCGGCAGCCTTGAGGAAGTGCAGCTTCGTTCGAATGCGCGAAAACTCGCGGAAGCCTGCGACGTCGCATTCAGCCGCGCCGTGGCCACCGGCCGGACCCTGCACCTGGAATGGGATCGCACCCGGGGCACCTACCGCGTGGTTCAGGATCCCGAGGAATCCCCAAGCCGCCGCGGCGCCAATGCCGGCTCGCGCACGGATGGACCGATCGACTTCCCCGGCGCCACCGGAACCATTGATCCCCGGATCACGGTCGACCTGCACCGACTCAGCAGCGTCTCCTCCGGCGGATCCCGCGCCGAGGGACGCCGACCCGCTGCCTCCTCCAGCGCGGAGCCCCAGCCCGCCGCCGGCGCGCCGGCCACCACCATCGAATTCCGTCCCGATGGCACCGCCGACGCCTCGGAATTCGTGCTTCAGGACCGGGCCGGATTTCGATTGGCGCTGCGGTTGAACCCCATCACCTCGCGAATGCGCATCACGGAGCTGCCCCGCCTATGACGCGGCATCGGAATCAGCGCCGCGGCGGTTTCTCGCTCATCGAAGTGATGGTGGCGGTGTTCATCCTGTCCGTCGCAGTGGTCGGCCTGACCCGTGGACTCACCACCGCATTGGGATCGAGCAAGGACGCTGAGCTCTATTCCACGGCGGTGCAGCTGGCCGAAAGCCGCATCGAATTCCTCCGGGCCGACGGACTGTTTCACGACGGGGAGTCCGAGGGCACGAGCGCCGGCTACACCTGGAAACAAAGCATCACCACCACCGGCACGCCGGGGTTGCACGAGGTGAAGGTGGAGGTCGAACCGCCCAGTGGTGGAAAATCGATCTACACACTCCATACGCTGCTTTTCCAAGCCCCCTCAGACACCACCGCGGAACCGAGTTCCCGCCGCAAGGACTCGGATCGGAAACGGCGCAAGACCGGGAGGTCCACGTGAACCGTCGTGCCCGCAATCCGAGTTCGCGATCAGCCGGGCGACGACAACGAGCCTTCACCCTCGTCGAACTCATGATCAGCGCGGCGCTGATGGCGATCCTTCTCGGGGCCGCCTACGCCTGTCTCCGCGCCGGCTTGGAGACGCGCAAGGTCATCGAACCACGAGGCGACTCGCTGCAGACCGGGCGCGTGGCAATCGATTTGATGGCCGCCGATCTCCGCCTCGCCTGCCCGCTGCACAAGGGACCGCAGCTCCTCGGCATGCGACGCCAAATCGCTGGCATCGAGGCGGACAACCTCGATTTCGCCACTCTGAATCACACTCCCCGCCGGTCCGGTGAAGGCGACTATTGCTCCGTCAGCTGGTACGCAGATCAGGATCCCGTGTCCGGAGAGCTTCATCTCTGGCGGCGACGCAATCCCATGATGGCCTTCGACCCGCTGTCGGGCGGCGACCGCGAGGAGATCTCAGCCGGCATTCGCGGGTTGCAGCTCGAATATTACGACGGCTTCGACTGGTACGACACCTGGGGCGACCCGCAGGGCGAGGTGAAGCAGCAAAACTCCAATCGCGACCGGCCTAATCTTACCGGCATGCCCGAGGCCGTGCGCATCACGCTGTTGATCGACTCCGAGCCTTCCACCCGCCGCCCCAAGCCGGCTTCCGATGATTCCAACGCCGGCAGCAATACTTCCGCACCGCCGCTACGATTCCAAACCGTGGTCCGGCTGAATCTCGCCGGGGTTTCCACCGGGGCCTCCTCCTCGCAGGGCGGCAACACCAGCGGAAACACATCGTCCCCGCGCGCCACCCCCGGGAGCCCCTTCTGACCATGCGCCGAAGAGGATCCATTTTGGTTGGCGTGCTCTGGTGCCTGGTGCTTCTGGCAACCCTTGTGGTCAGCGTCCTGCACAGCGCGAGACTCGGTCTCACGCTGGCCAAGCACCACGGCGATGTGGTGCAGGCCCATTACCTCGCACTGGCCGGGGTGGAAAAGGCCAAGGCCGTCGTGTTCCAGCAGGCCAAGGATCTGCGCCGCGCCCGAAAGTCCTACTCACCGGAACTCGCCAACAGCCCACAGCAATTTCGCGATGTGCGCCTCGGCCGCGGGCAATTCAGCCTGCTGAATTCCCGGCCCGAAACCGGCGAGAACTGGTTCGGCGTCTCCGATGAGGAGTCACGATTGAACCTCAACACCGCCAGCACGAACGAATTGATCAAGATCCCCGCCATGACCAGTGACGTCGTCGCGGCCATCCTGGATTGGCGGGATCAGGACAACGCTATAACCCCGGGCGGCGCGGAAACCGAGTACTACGCCAACCAAACGCCACCCACACTCCCAAGAAACGGCCCGTTTCTGACGATTCGCGAGCTACTCATGGTGCGCGGGGTCACGCCGGAGCTCTTCTATGGCGACGATCCGCGCGCCAGCCGCGCCCGACGCGCAGCCGGAACCGCCGCCAGCCCGCGCACCGGCAGCCAGGCCAGCACGCGGGTCGGGAGCTCGAGCGGAATTCTCCCGGC
>CANGMO010000356.1 GCA_947454295.1 Verrucomicrobiota bacterium
GGATCAAGGGGCTCATGCGCGCGATCCGGCCGGGCATCCAGGGGCAGGTCATTGACCACCTCATTTGTTGCGCATTGATCGAGGGACGGAGCTGCGAGAAGTTTCAGGTGCTGGGTGAGGCCCTGCGCGATCAGGATCCGGAGCTCGCCACGTTTTATCGCAGCCTGGTGGAATCGGAGGGCAACCACTACGCCACCTACCTGATCATGGCCCGGCACCTTGATCTGGAAGAAACCGACCGCCGGCTCGATTGGTTTCTCGATCTGGAAGCAGAGCTCACGCGGCAGCCGAATCCAGCGCCGATTCTGCACTGATGCGAGGTCCGGCAAGCGTTCAACCACAAATGAACACAGATGCACACAGGTCGTATCGGGCTGTCTGGGGACGGCCGCTCTTTTGGACCTCCGTGATCGTTTCCGTGATTGCGATGGTCGGGGCGGTGAGTCTGGCGGCGTCGCTTGAAGGGGCCCAGCGATGGCTCGGGCTGCTACCGCCGGTGCTGGTCGGAGCGTCCGCCCTGTTTTGCATTCGTGGCTATGCGCTGGATGGAGGCACGCTGCTGATTCGAAGGCTGCTGTGGACGACCCGCATTTCCCTGTCGGGGCTGCAGTCCGCAGCCCTGGTGCCCAAGGCGATGAATGGCAGTCTGCGCACCTGTGGCAACGGAGGACTGTTTTCCTTCACGGGCTGGTACTGGAATCGGTCCCTCGGATCGTATCGAGCCTGGGTGACCGATCTTCCGAACACGGTGGTGTTGCGCGTCGGCGATCGGACGCTGGTGCTCTCGCCCGAACCTGCCGAGGCGTTTGTGAAGGATATTCAGTCCCGCGTTCCGCGCTCCTGAACCCCGTCCGTCCTACTTGGCCGGCACAAGATCCTTGCGCGGGAAGAGCGGGGCCGGGGCGCCAATCTGATGCCCGGCGGTGAGACCACCCCAGGCCACGTTTGTCCAATCAGCCGGAGATCCCGGAGCCTGGAGCTGCGCGTAGATCTTTTCCGCGGTGCCCGGAATAAAGGGCCAGATCAACACCGCCAGAACTCGGCAGACTTCCACGAGATCGTAGAGAACGTCGTCAAGCTCCTGAGCCTTGGTGGGATCCTTGGCCAGCGAGAACGGGCGCGTCTGTTCGACGTATTGGTTCGCCTGGGTCACTAGAACCCAGATGTGTTGAAGCGCGCCCTGCAGATCGAAGGAAGTGAGGCTGGCTCGCACCTGGTCGGCCGTGAACACAGTCCTTGCCGGAAACACCTTGTCCGAGCGGGTGGGCACCACGCCGCCGCGGTACTTGGTGAGCATGTTCAGCGCGCGGTTCACCAAGTTGCCAAGGCCATTGGCGAGCTCGGCGTTGTAGCGCGAGCGGAAGCCATCGTCGGTCCAGTTGCCGTCGGGACCGATGGCCAGCTCGCGGACGACGTAGTATCGGAAGGCATCCAGGCCCCATTCAGCGATGACTGCAAAGGGATCCACGACATTGCCGGTGCTCTTGCTGAGCTTGGCACCGTCCTTCTGCCACCAGCCGTGTACCAGCAACTGCTTCGGCAGCGGGGCGCCCAGCGCCTTCAGCATGATGGGCCAGTACACCGCGTGAAACTTGAGGATGTCCTTGCCGATGACGTGCACGTCGGCCGGCCAGAGCTCGGGGCCGGTGCCCGTTGGGGTTCCAGCGGGGGTTCCGGCCGCGGCGCCGGGATCGCCCAGGGCCGCGGGGACTGAGTAGTAGTTGACCAGAGCGTCGAACCACACGTAGGTGACGAACTCAGGATCAAAGGGCAGGGGAATGCCCCAGTTCAACCGGGCAACGGGACGCGAAATGCAGAGATCCTCGAGGGTCTGGGATTTCAGGAATCCCAGGACCTCGTTGCGGCGGTAGTCGGGCTGGATAAAGCCCGGATTGGCGTCGATGTAATCGATGAGCCACTGCTGGTGGACGCCGAGGCGGAAGTACCAGTTTTCCTCAACCAACTCGACCACCTTGCCCCATTGCGGAGCCCAGGTGCCGTCGGGGTTGCGGTCCTTTTCCGTGAGGAAGGTTTCCTCCTTCACGGAGTAGAATCCGGTATACGCAGCCTTGTAGAAATGGCCGGTGTCGTGAAGGCGCTGGAGGATGGTCTGCACGACCTGCCGATGACGCGGCTGGGTGGTGCGGACGAAGTCGTCATTGGTGAGGCCCAGCGTCGTGGTGAGTCCCTGCCACTGGACGGCGAGGCCGTCGCAGTATTCCTGCGGCGTCTTGCCCTGGTCCTGGGCGGCCTGCTGGACCTTTTGACCGTGTTCGTCAAGGCCGGTCAGGAAGAACACCGATTCCCCCATGCTGCGGCGCGACCGCGCGATCACGTCGGCCAGCACCTTTTCGTAGGCGTGACCGAGATGAGGCGCGCCATTGACGTAGTCGATGGCGGTCGTGAGGTAGAACCGTTTGCTCATGGACTGGTGATCCTGCCCGGAAGCGTCGCCGAAGTCCAACCTGTGCCAAACCCATCGCCTGGCGGCCCGCCGGGCGCGACTTGCCCGGGGTCCGCAGAATTGACGGGAACCGGGCGATTGGTGGAGGTTGCCCATGGTTCAAGCCCAACTGAACCACCCCATCATGCGCCGTTTTCTCCTCGCCCTTCTCGCCCTCTGCCTCACGGGTTCCTTCGCGCTCCACGCGGATGCTGGCTTCAGCGCGAAAAACAGCTTTGGGGTGGGGGATCGCCGCTACATTCTCGATGCCGATGGCGCAACGCCTCTGAGCAAAAGCTTTGGTCGCTTCGAGATTCTCTCGGGCGGGGCGCGGATCTCCGCGGTGGCTGACGGCACGGGCTCCACCTTCTACGCCGATGGCCTTTTTGCGTTGGGAATCGTCACCATTCCCGGAACGACCGCAGGGGGAAGCGCCACGGTTTTGGTTCGAGCGTGGGACAATCGCTTTGGCGCCACCTACGCGGACGCCGTTGCGAGCGGTGGCCATTTCGGTGAGTTCCAATGCTTGGTTACCAGCCTCACTGATGGAATCAGCCCGCCCTCGTCCGACGCCTTCCTCGCGTTCCAAAGTTTCGCGTTGAACACGGCCAATCTGCTGCCGCTGGGAACCATCTCGTCCTCGGTGACCGGTCAGGGAACGGTCAGCGTGGCGCCCGCCAAGGCTCTGTATCACCCGGCGGAACCGGTCACGATCACAGCCACTCCCGCAGCAGGATGGGCCTTTGCAGGATGGTCCGGAGCGACGGTGTCCACGGCCCCCAGTTTGATCATCACGGTTCCCACCGCGATTTCGGTGGTCGCCAATTTCAAGCCTCTGCGCCAGATCACGCTGACGCAGGAGGGATCGGGAATCGTTCAAGCCACTCCCTCTGGTCCGTACGCCGACGGTGCTGTGGTCAGTGTGACTGCCATTCCAACGGCCGGCTGGAGCTTTCTGGGCTGGCAGGGGGATGCTTCCGGAACGGCGAATCCGCTCACGGTGACCCTCGCGTCCGACCTGACGATCAAGGCGGTTTTCCAACAGCAGTATTCGATTCAAACCGTCGTGATCGGCCATGGACAGGTGCAGTTGAGTCCCTCGGGACCGTTGTTCAACGCCGGCACCCCGGTGCAGGCGACCGCGGTTGCCGCAGCGGGCTGGCGGTTCGTTGGCTGGAGCGGCGGCGCAAGCGGCACCGCCTCGCCGATCGTCGTCGTGGCCGATGCCAACAAATCTCTCACCGCCACCTTCCAGCGGGAGTGGCCGTTGACGCTGTCGGTGACCGGTTCCGGCACCGCATCCGCGGATCCCGCCCCGGGTCCGTATTTGGATGGAACCACCGTGATGCTCACCGCAACGCCGACGGGTGATGCCATCTTCACCGGATGGTCCGGTGGCGTGACCTCCACCGCCAATCCGCTCACCGTAGCCAAGCTTATCTACGACCTGCAGGGA
>CANGMO010000357.1 GCA_947454295.1 Verrucomicrobiota bacterium
CGGGAACCGAAGCGGCGCGACCTCCGCTCGATTTCGCACGCTGCCCCGGTTCAGAACAAACTCCGATACGGCCTCCGGCTGGGAATCCAAAAAGACCAGGGATTCCCTCACCCGCCCCGCGTTCGCTCCCGATTCACCTCCCGTGCCCGGTTGTGCCGCCGCCATGAGCCCGTCCCAAATCCGCTGGTCCTCGGGACTCAACCCGGCCCGCAGGGTCGCGTCCGATGGTTCCAATGCGGGATACCGCTTCAGCAGATCATTTGCATCGAACACGAAATCAAATTCACTGTGACGCACGCGGATGCGCTCCTCCTCGCGCAGCCCCAACGCGGTCATCGTTACCTCGCGATAGGCCCGCTTCTGACGCGCCTTCCACACCTGCCACTCCCGCTGCGGTTTGTTCAGCGTCGTTTCGATCCGCCTTCCCGTGGAGAACGCCGCAACGAGACCGTAGTATTCTCGAATCCCGATCGGGTCTGTCTTGTGATCGTGGCAACGAGCGCAACCGATCGTCAGCCCGAGCATCGCCGAACCGGTGGTGGACACCATGTCGTCCAGTTCGTTGTACCGGTACACCAGCTTGTTCTCCTCGGTGATGGTGGGAGGAAACCGGTCGGACAGCGCCGCAGTGAGGAATCCGGTGGCGGTTACCGCGTCCGGATTTCCGGGAGCACATTCGTCGCCGGCGAGCTGCCAGGTCACGAAGGTGTCAAAGGGAAGGTCCGCGTTGAGCGCGCGAATCACCCAGTCGCGATACGGCCAAGCCAGCTTGCGATCGTCGTCATCCTCGTAGCCGTTGCTGTCGGCATAGCGGGCCAGATCCAGCCAGTGCCGCCCCCACGCCTCGCCGAAGTGGGGGCTGTTCAGGAGCGAGTCCACCAGCCGCGGGTAGGCGTCGGCGCGGGCGTCCCGCTCAAACGCCTCCACCATCGCCACAGAGGGCGGAAGGCCGGTGAGTCCAAGACTCAGGCGTCGGATCAGCACACCACGAGTCGCCTCGACCGGGGTTCGAGCACTCCGGGCCGTCGAGGCGTTTTTCCAAAACGCATCGATGGGATGCGCCGCCGACCTCCCGGTGAGCCGGATTGGAGCCAGCGGTTGAAACGCCCAATGCTGGATCGCGGGACGATTGGTCGTGGCGGGATTTGCAGTCGCGTCCATCAACATCCCCGACCAGAGCCCGATGATCGCGACAATCGTCTGCAGGAGTTGTCGCCGCATTGGTCGTGCCCCGCCCGGCCCGTCGGGGGTCGGCGAGAGACAGCACCGAAACGGTTGGAAGCACAGTGAAAACATCAGCGGTCAGGAGAAGCCTGTTCAGCCTGACCACTCCCCTGCACCGGATCAATGCCGCTTACCGGGATCCCGGTTCATAGACCCCTTGGCAGCGGCTTTGCGTCTTCGCGTCTTTGTGGTTGTCCCTCCTGCTTTCAGGCGTTCCAAATTCAATCCCACAGGCCGGCAGGATGCCGGCGCTCCGAGCCGTCTGAAGACGGGACTCCGAACGGGGAGGAACACGGGGTGGGACCGGACTGAGCCAGCGGATTCCCGCCTTCGGTGGTTCGCGGGAGGGGCGAGTCGCAGAGGATTGCCCTGACTTCACCTTCTGAACGACTACTCTGCCGGCATGTTTCCGCACGCCGCTCATGCCGACTCGATTCCCTGGCAACCCGGACCCTATCCGGGCGTGGAGTTGAAGGTGCTGCATCGCAATCCCACCACCGGTGGCGTGACGGTGCTGCGCCGCTTCGCCGCGGGAACGACGGTGCCGGCGCACGTGCATCCGCTGGCCAACGAAACCGCCTACGTGCTCCAGGGCGAGTGGATTGAAGACGCCACCGACTACGGTCCTGGCACCTGCTTCTTTGCTCCCAAGGGCGAACGCCACGGCCCTCACGTGGCCCGCGGCGAAGTGATCAGCCTGACGATCTTTGACGGACCACTCACCGTGGCCTGAGCGCGATCCGGTTCCGGGAAGATTGGGATTCATTCGCGATTCCGGGCGTGGAATCCTCGCCTGCACGATGACACCGCTTCCCCATCCGGCGGCTGGCCCCATGGACATTGCCGTCCTGGGCCACTGGTCGTACGCCTTCTGCGTCGCGCTCTACGGAATCCTGCTCGTCATCCTGATGGGATACTTTCGGGTGACCTTTCGGTTCGCGGTCTGGAAGTTCTTTTTCGCGATCTCGTTCTACGGACTGCTGATCCTCGGGCTCGGGTTTGAATGGATGGCGGATTTGTTCGGTGTGTGGGGATTTGACCCGGCGCGACATCTGTTCCAAATCAAGGTGCCTCTGTTCGGCTGGGTCACGGGACACAAAGTCCCCATCGAAGAGATTCTGTGGATCACTGCGGTCATCCCGCTTTTCTACTATCTGTACCTTTGGACCACCCTGCTCTTCCACGACATCGTCTACGTCACGGATGAGAAGGGCGCCTTCTACAAACGCGAGGAACGCTGGGTGGGATTTCTGGAAACCACTCGTATTACCACCCGACTCAAGGGAAAGCGCGGGCAGGAAAACGAGACGGTCATCAAGATTCGTCGACCTGGATTCATTGCACGGTTCCTGAAACGACACCTCTATGACCGGCCCGCTTAATCGTCCCCTCTGGCCGAACGGCCGGATGAACCGGACCTCCGCCCTCAACCTGATCCTTGTCGTCGCGAGTGCGCTGTTCGGCGTGGTGCTGTACCGCCGCGGCTACACCTACGAGGGATCGGTGTTTGTGTACATGCTCGGAGGCATCCTCATCGGCTGGCCCTATTATGCCGCGCGCTACACCGGGTGGATGACCGCGCTGGTCTTCTCCTCAATCGTGCCCGCCACCATCTGGCTTCAGAACAAGGCGGTGGAGGTGGGCCTGTGGGGGTATCCTGCGGGCAAGATCTACTGGATGGGCTGGTTCACCAAGGAGGGCCAGGGTCCGTGGCACTGGTCGCGGCATCTGTGGCTCGGGAACGACATGCCGGTGATGGAATACCTGTTCTATCCCGCCTTCTGCCTGTTCCAGGTCGTGCTCTACGCACTCTACTCACACTTGGTTCCGGACCGCTGGTTCGAGGAGGCTCATCCAAGGTTGCGGCGCCTGTTCCCGTGGGTCTTTGGTCCGATCACCGCGGTGTGGCTGGTGATCTACTTCATCTTCCCCAATCCCAGGGCCACCGACTACGCATGGTGGATGATGGGGTTCGGCTATGTCATCACCTGGGCCGCCTGGTGGAAGAGCCCGAGTTTTCGCGCCTATTCGCAGTGCCCGGCCTTCTGGCTTTGGTTCCTGATCATGGCCATCGGCTTCCTGCCGCCGTGGGAGGCGTTCCACATCGGCATCAATCACGACTGGGCCTGGAACATTCCCAACACCTTCCCCGCCGCCTACACCTTCCGCGGCGCGTCCCTACCCTTTCACGAATTCTTCGGCTACTTCACCAGCGCCACCACCTTCCAGGCGCTGATGTTCTTCTTCATCCGCAGCCTGGGAAACATCGTGGTGAAGGACCGGTCGCTGGTGCCATTCAGCCGGCTCTGAGCGGGACTCAGGGGGTGGCCACGGTCACCATCCAGCTGACGCCAAATCGATCGACCACCATGCCGAAACACGGCGACCAGAAGGTCTCCGCTGCCGGCATGGACACGCGTCCCCCGTCGGCCAAGGCGGCATGCACGCGTTGGACTTCCGCCGCGGAGGACAGCGCGAGGGAGAGGGAGAAGCCTTCGAACTTGGTGCCCGCCTCGCACCCATCGGAAGCCATGATCAGCGCTGAACCGATGCGCAGCGTGGCATTCATCACTTTGTCGCTCCAATCGGCCGGAATGGCACCGGGCGGCATGGGCTGCGGACTTTCGGAATAGCTCATCCGCATCACCAGCTCGGCGCCGAGCGCC
>CANGMO010000358.1 GCA_947454295.1 Verrucomicrobiota bacterium
ATCTGTCACCGGCTGGTTTCCGAAATGGAGGGGCGGATTCGAGTCGAGAGCAAACCCGGGGAGGGCAGTGAATTTACATTGGAATTCCCGCGGGGCGTATGACACACCAAGGAACGGGAAATGGATTCGCACTACGATTACCGCAGATACGGCATCCTCTATGTCGATGACGAGGGGTTGTCGTTGAAGAATTTTGAGCGGGCGTATCGCGACACCTTCCGCGTCTTCACCGCTCCCACCGCCGAGGAAGGCTTCAAGATCCTCGAGGAGCATGCCGACGACATCGCAGTGGTGATGTCGGATCAGCGGATGCCCGGAACCAAGGGTGTCCAGTTTCTGGAGCGCGTGCGCAAGTTCCGTCCACGCACCATCCGCATTCTGGCGACCGCCTTCTCCGATCTCGATGCGGCGATCGCCGCGGTGAACAGCGGAGCGATCTACAAGTACATCACCAAACCCTTCGAGGGCGAGGTGCTGGAGCACACGCTGAAGCGCTGCCTGGAGTTCTTCATCGTCCAGCGCGAACGCGATCAGCTGCTGGCCGAAAAACTTTCCGCACTGCACAAGATGGTCATCACCGACCGTGTGCTGGGGCTCGGCGTCCTGGCGGCCGGCCTGGGGCAGCATGTTCGCAACTCGATGGCGGCAATCCGCACCTTTGTGGATCTCGCGCCCGAGATGCTGCACCGCGAGAGTCTCGATCTGGGAAGCCTTCAGAATCCCGCCTTCTGGCACGATTTCCACGCCAAGGTGCAGGATCGAATGAAGGCGCTGGTCGAATTGTTGAACCACCTGTCCGAGAACTCGCGCCCCGAGCGCTTTGAGTTCGACGGTGAGGCCAGTCTGCGGGAGCTGGTGACTCAGGCCGCCTCCCGACTGGCGGAGCCCCTGTCCCGCAAACGGCTGCAGTTGGTGAATCTGATTCCGGCGGATCTGCCGCTGCTCCGGGTTGATCTTCCGAAGGCGCAGAAGCTGTTTGAACTCCTGCTCCGAGACGAGGCGGCCAACCTGCAGGAAAACGCCACCGTGCGGTTTGAAGCGGCTTTGTCCCCCGAGGGCGACCGCGTCCGCATTCGCGTCGAAGACAACGGCCCGGGGCTCCCCGAGGAGTCCCTGCGCGCCCTGTTCGATCCATTCGCCAGCCGCGGGTCGGCTGGCGACGAGTTCGGCATCAACCTCATGGGATGTTACTTCATTGTGCATCACCATGGCGGATCCATTTCCGTGCAGCCGGGCAACGAGGGTGGCTTGGTCTTCCAGATCGAGTTGCCCCTCAAGCCCGCACCCGGCCCCTCCATCGTGGAAAGCGAGGAGTTCCTGGTTCGCGTGATGACCAACGAGCGCCTCTGGGAACGGCTGCTCGCGACCGCGTGAACCGCCCCTGATGAATTCTCAGACCATTCTCCTAGGCGAGGAGCCGCGCATCCCTTTTGGCGACGAGTCGCCCGATCCGCTGCGACGGTCGACACGTCGGCCGGTTGTGCTGGTGGTGGACGACGACGAACCGCTGCGCGAAGCGCTTCGTCTCATCTTTGATCCGCTGTTCGAAGTGCGGCTGGCGGGGTCCGGTGCCGAGGCGCTTTCCGGGCTGCAGCGCGGGGTCATCGACGTGGCGGTGGTGGATCTGCGGATGCCTGGTATGACCGGCATCGAGTTCATCGAGCGGCTCAAGGCCCTCGATTCCGAGGTGCAGACCATCATTCTCAGCGGACAGAACACCTTCGAAATGGCCCGCAAGGCGGTCCGGCTCGGGGTCTATGATTTTCTTCCCAAGCCGTTCGAACTCCAGTTGCTGCGCTCCGCCGTGCAGCAGGCGGCCCGCCGTCGGGAATGGCTGCGCTTCGAGCGAAAGCGCGAATCCGCGCTGCGCCAGGCCGCGCTGAAGGGCGATGCCGCGATGCATGAGCGCAACTTGCTCGCCAGCACCAATGCGGAACTGGCCGATCTGCTGACCGCCCTGTCCGGCGGATTGGAAGCCTTGCAGACGGACATGATTCCGGGCGCTGCGGCGGAAAGCGGGCCCGCCCGCGACTGGCAGCGTCAGGTTTCCGGATTGCTGGAACAGGCGGCGCTGAGCCGCCGGCTTGCCCGGGGTTCAAGCATCGGGTCGGGTGGTGTGACGTCGGAGGCCGATGCCGCGCCCCTGTTCGAGGACCTTCGCCGACTGCTCCGCGCCCACGAAGGCGGCCGGCGTCATCCGCTGGTGGTGCGCCCGCCGTCGCCGTCGGTCCGGCTGCTGGTCGATCCGGTCGCGGTCCTGCGGATTCTCTCCAACCTCGGACGCAATGCCCTGGAGGCCACACCGGATTTGCAGCCTATCACGATCGAAAGCTGGCTTTCCACGACCGCCACCGCCCTTCCGGAATCGCGTCCAGACGACGGGTGCATCGTGCTTCGGGACACCTTTGATGGAAGCACGCCGCATCTCGTGGTTGAGGTGCGGGACACCGGCCGCGGCGTGGCGCCCGCCCTGTGGCGACACCTGTTCGTTCACCCGGTCACCACCAAGACCGGCCAGGGCGATGTTGGTCTCGGGCTCTCGGTGGTGCGTGAGCTGGTGCACGCCAACCGCTGCGCCGTGCATCTCAATACCCACGCCGGCGTCGGGACGTCGGTGTATCTCTGGATTCCGGCCGCGGTGGATGCCGCCGCCTCCCCGCGCCTGGGCTGACCCGGGTTTCGTTCATTTCGACGGGCGGTCGGGGCGAATGCCCGATGGCCCGCTGTTGATACCGCTCTCTTTCCCAACCATGCGAAGCACCAAAATCATTGCCACACTCGGTCCCGCCACGGATTCCCCGGAAATGCTCGGGCGGATGATCGATGCGGGCATGAACATCGCCCGCCTCAACATGTCGCATGCCCCGGCCGACTGGGTGCGGCGCGTGGTTCGCGACCTGCGCGATCACGCGAAGACCCGCGGCATTCCCATCGGCATTCTGCTCGACACCCAGGGCCCGGCCATTCGCACGGGCGACGTGTCGGCCAAGATCCCGCTGCGGGTGGGCGATCGTTTCTTTTTCCTGACGCGTGAAGACACCGGCACTGTGCCGGCCGGTGCGTTGTCCACGTCGGTGGGCTACGACCGCTTTGCCGACGACGTGGAGGTGGGAAAACCCATCATCGTCGACAACGGCGAAATCCGCATGCAGGTGTTGTCCAAGACCTCCACCCGTGTGGAGTGCGAGTGCCTGACCGATGGCCTCATGGGAAGCCGCCGGCACATCAACCTTCCCGGGGTTCGGGTCTCCCTGCCGGCGCTCACCGAGAAGGATCGCGCGGACATCGAGCTGGGTCTCGAAGTTGGTGTGGATTACATCGCGCTGAGTTTCGTTCGCGATCCTGCGGACATGGAGCAGCTGCGATCGCTGGTGGCGCCGTCGCCCCATCAGCCGCGCCTCATCGCCAAGATCGAACATCAGTTTGCCGTGGATCATTTCGAGGCGATCGCCCGGGTTGCCGATGCCGTGATGGTGGCGCGCGGCGATCTCGGCATCGAATGCCCCTACGAGGAATTGCCGATCATTCAGCGGCGCATCGTGAAGAAGTGCCAGGAGCTGGGCCGACCGGTGATCGTCGCGACCCACCTGTTGGAAAGCATGATTTCCAATCCGATGCCCACGCGCGCGGAAATCACTGACGTGGCCAACGCGGCGTTCGAGCAGGCCGATGCCATCATGCTCAGCGGCGAGACCACGGTTGGGAAATACCCGCTCCAGTGTCTGGAGGTGTTCGACACCATCACGCGGCGCATCGAGCGCAGCGGCGGCGCCCGGTATCATGAGCTGGCGGATCTGACCTCCCCGCGCCAGAAGCTGGCCAAGAGTGCGGTGCTGCTGGCCAACGAACTGCGGGCGGCCGCACTCATCGTCTTCACGCGGCGCGGC
>CANGMO010000359.1 GCA_947454295.1 Verrucomicrobiota bacterium
CGAGACCAGGGCAGCCGCGAGACCGATCCACACCCACCGCTTCAAGAACGTGACCATGATGAGATTTCCATCAAACGACTTCACTTCGGAGGCTCCCAAGACATCCGGAAGTTGGAGGGATGGAGTGGGGAACCGTACGCAGGCGACCTGCCGGGAGGCAAATCCAAGCACAAGGGCTGCCATTCACCCGGATCCGGCGGGATACGGTTCGGGAATTGCCACCCGGGGCACCCCCACGACATGGTTCTGACCGCCTGCCCGCCACCCAGTTTCACACTGCACTGAATTTCCATCCAATGTCGTCCCAGCCCGCCTCCCCGTCCGTCCATGCGGAACGCCTCGAGCTCCTGGCACTTGGTGAAGTCATGCTGCGCCTTTCCCCGCCGGGACACGGCCGACTCGAATTCAGCCGCACCCTGGAGATCGATGTCGGCGGTGGCGAATACAACGTGGCCCATGCGCTGGCGCGTCTCGGTCATGCGACCGGCATCGCCACTGCGCTACCCGACAACGAGCTCGCGCGCGTCATCCTCCAGCACGCCCGCGCGGCGGGTATGTCGACCGAATTTGTTCGTCTGAACCCCTTCGATGGCGTTGGGCGCACCGGGCGGGTCGGCCTGTACTTTGCGGAAATCGGCATGGGCCCACGCGGCGGCCTGGCCCTGTTTGATCGCGCTGGAAGCGACGCCAGCCGCCTGCAGCCCGACGACCTCGACTGGGATCAGGTGATGCGCCGCACCCGCCGGTTCCATTGCAGCGGCATCTTCCCGGTGCTTTCGGAATCCACCCGCGCCACCTTGCGCGCCGCGGTGGCGGCCGCCGGCCGACAGGGCGTGCAGATCAGCTACGATCTCAACTTCCGCTCCAAGCTTTGCACCCCGGCCGCCGCCGCGGAGATCAACCGGGAGATCGCCGCCTCGGCGCAGGTGCTTCTGGGAAGCCCGGAAGGCTTCGCAGCCATGCTCGAACTCAACCCGGCTTCCGGGGAATCCATACCGGAATCCACACTCATCGACGGGCTCCGCGGCCGCTTCCCCTCGATCCGCCACATCGCCGCCACGCGACGCGTCGTGCGCAGCGGGTCCCGGCACGAACTTTCGGGCTGGTTGTGGTCCGAGGGACAACTCCACCGCAGCCGAATCTGGAACGATCTCGAAATCGAGGACCGCGTTGGCAGCGGCGACGCCTTTGCCGCCGGCATTCTTCACGGGCTTGCGAAGCGTCTCGAAGGCGCGGTAACCGTGGACTTCGCCGTGGCGTACGCCGCACTCCTCCACACCACGCGGGGCGACACCTCACAATTCACCGAAGCCGAGGTGATGGCGGCGATGAACGATGCGTCCGCAGCAATGAAGCGGTGACGGGAGGGACCCGAAGTCGAAAGTCGAAGGTCGAAGGTCCAAAGAGCAGGATTTTGCGCCTTGGCGGTTCCGCTTCCTGTTTTCCTTTCCAGATTTAATCCAACACGCCAGCAGGATGCTGGTGCTCCGGGAACGCGGATTGAGCGGTGGACTCTTCGGGACTCAGTGGGTGTAGCCCTCTTCGCCGTGTTCGGCGAGGTCGAGGCCCTGGCGTTCGACATCCTCGTTGGCGCGACAGCCGATCGTGGCATCCAGCACCTTGTAGAGGACGACTGTCACCACCACGGAGCCAATGAGGATCAAGCCGCCGGCTTTCACCTGCTCCAGCCACAGGGTGTGACCCACCAACTCCCGGATGCGCGGGGCCGCGAGGCCCGGATTGACGGAGGGGGTCGCCAGCACGCCCGCCAGCAGCGTTCCCAGCGTCCCACCCACCGCGTGCACGCCAAAGGTGTCGAGTGAGTCGTCGTAGCCAAGCTTCGACTTCAGGGTGGTGCAGGCAAAGAAGGTGGCCGCAGCAGCGAGCGCGCCGATAAGCACGGCGCCGCCGGGGGAAACGAATCCACTAGCCGGCGTGATGGTCGCCAATCCGGCAACGGCCCCCGAGCACATGCCAAGGATGCTCGGCTTGCCGCGTACGATTTGTTCGGCGAGCGCCCAGCCGCACAAGCCGACGGCGGCGCTGAGCGTGGTGGCCACAAAGGCGTTGGCGGCCACGCCGTCGGCGGCGAGCGACGAGCCGGCGTTGAATCCGTACCAGCCAAACCAGAGCATTCCGGTGCCCACCATGCAGAGCACCATGCTGTGCGGCACGATGGGTTCACGCCCGTATCCACGACGCTTGCCCAGCAGGATGCACAACACCAGCGCGCTCCATCCCGAGGTCATGTGCACCACGATGCCGCCGGCAAAATCGATCGCCTTGATCCGCGCGGCATCATTGCCGATGCCGTTCATCCACCCATCGGCGCCCCAGAGCAGGTGGGCGGCGGGGAAATAGACGAGAAACATCCAAGCCGCGCAGAAAATCATCAGGGGACGGAATTTCATGCGTTCGGCGATGGCACCCACGATCAGCCCGGGCGTGATGATGGCGAACATCAACTGGTACATCGCGTGCAGGTTGTGCGAGAGCCAGGGGCTGTAGGTCGCGTTGGGACGCTCGGTGACGCCGTTCAGGAACGACCACGACCAGCCTCCGAGAAACGGATTCCCCGGCGCGAAGGAGAGCGAATAGCCGCAAATCCACCACAGCACCGTCACCCCACCCGAGAGCGCCAGGCATTGGGCCAGAACTGAGAGCACATTCTTCCGGCGCACCAGGCCGCCGTAGAACAGCGCCAGTCCCGGCAGGGTCATGAAGAGGACCAGCGCCGAGCTGATCATGATCCACGCATTGTGTCCGGGGCCGGAGACATCGCGAAGCGACGACTGGGCCGGGGCGTTGCGAACATACGCTTCCAGATCGGCCAGCCGCTGTTCCACCGAGGGATCAGCGGCCCGCAACGTGAGCGTGAGAAGAAGGAGCGACCCGAAACGAATCAGGGAGTTCACGGGAGGGAAAAGCGCTTGGGAATTCAGCCTGTCGTTCAAACCGCGTTTTCACCGTGCTCGTCCGTCCGAATGCGGATCGCATCCTGGACCGAGCTCACAAAAATCTTCCCGTCGCCAATCTTCCCGGTCTTGGCGCCGCGGATGATGGCGGCCACCGCCTCGTCCACCTGCGCATCCGTCACCACGATCTCCACCTTCAGTTTGGGCAGAAAATCCACGGTGTACTCCGCGCCCCGATACACTTCGGTGTGCCCCTTCTGCCGCCCGAATCCCTTCACCTCCGATACGGTCATTCCCTGAATCCCCATGGATTGCAGCAGGTCCTTCACTTCCTCGAGGCGGAACGGCTTGATGATGGCTTCGATCTTTTTCATGGGACGGCAGGCAGGCAGGGTTGGCGAACTTCGGTGGTCAGATGATCCGCCAAGTCTCACGAGAGCCACTCATGGTTCAATTATTTTTGATGAAATTTGTTCATCTTTTTGTCCAGCGCGTGACGTGACCGCTTGCCAACGTCCTCCCAAGTCATGCCCCGCACGGACGGTTGAGGGGTGAATCGGGCGCCGGGGTGACAGGCAGGCGCCTCCTGCAAACCCGATTGCGGTTTCCCGGAATCCTGCGCAGCGTCGGCCATGCTCTCCCGCCGGATGTTCCTTGGATCGGTGGCCGCCGTGGCTGCCGCGCACCCCTTCATGTCCTTGCGCGCCGGGGACGCGTTTCGTCGGACCGGGAAGTCGCATCTTCGACTCGCCCTGGCGGCCTACTCCTTTCGGGACGAGCTGACCCCCGGCAAGGACGGGAGCCCTGCGAAGATGAACCTCTTCCAGTTCCTCGATTACTGCGCCGATCACGGCTGCGAGGGCGCCGAACTGACCAGCTACTATTTCCCCAAGGAGGTCTCGGATGCGCAACTCGCCGAGGTCCGTCATTACGCGCATCTGCGGGGCATGCCCATCAGCGGCAC
>CANGMO010000360.1 GCA_947454295.1 Verrucomicrobiota bacterium
CGGAGCCTTCGGGTGTGGTGGATTCGCCGATCGGGAAGGATCTCGACAGTCCGGTATCCATTCGGGACTGGGTCCGACCCGACGGCGCGCCCTGCACCACGCGCTGGTGGCGGGTGCGGGTATTCGAGCGGGTCGAGGGGGTTTTTTCGCTGCTGCGTGTCCGTCTCGACACGGGGAGAAAGCATCAGATTCGCATTCATTTGTCGGCGTGCGGACATCCTCTGCTGGGCGACAAACTCTACGGACTCGACCAGTTGCTGTACCTCAAGTTTGTCGAGCGGCGCATGGAACCCGAGGATCGCCATCGATTGATCCTGGCGAATCAGGCGTTGCACGCGGCGCGGCTGTGGCTGCCGTGGCAGGATCAGGAGCGGGAATTCGTGTCCCCACCGGAACCGGATTTCCAGGCGTTCATCGATGGCCGTCCGGTCGAATGGGTGCGGGACCCGTATGATCCGCAGCGGGCGTGGGACGCGAAAGAAGGCCGCGAAGGGTAGGTTGGGACGGGTAGGGCGAACCTCCTGGTGAGCCGGGTATACGGACGCGCTCCACTTCGCCGCGGTGCGTCCTCCCCGCCTCCCACGCACCCCGCTCGGCAGGAGCCTCGCGCTACCGGGGATTCTCTCGCCGATAGAGCCTACAGCGGCTTCGTCATCTGCGCGGCGAGGCGGGCGGTGAAGATTTCCGCCGCGTTGTAGCCGGAGAGTTTCAGCTTGGTTTGCAGCGCCGCGATTTCAACCAGGTTGGCCAGATCGCGACCCGGCCGGACCGGGATCGTCATGCAGGGCACCTTTTGTCCGAGGATTTCCACGGTGTCCTGATCCATGCCGATGCGATCGACCTCCTCGACCTTTTCCCACGAGCGAAGGTTCACCAGCAGGTCGACGCGCTTTTCGCGCCGGATCGCCCCGACGCCAAACATGGCGGCCACGTCGATGAGCCCGATGCCGCGAACCTCGATCATGTTTCGACCAATGTCCTTGGCGGTGCCCACCACATCCACGCCGTCCTCCACGCGCAGGAGCACAACGTCATCCGCCACCAGGCTGTGTCCCCGCTCCAGCAGGCCCAGCACGGCCTCGCTCTTGCCGATGCCGCTTTCGCCCTGGATCACCACGCCGATGCCCTGGATGTCGACCATGCTGCCGTGCAGCTGGCCGCGAGGGGCGAAGAGGTTCTCCAGCGCGAAGGTGGCCCGGCTGATGAACTGCATGGTGATCAGCGAGGTGGTGAAGAGCGGGACGTTCCGCTTTTCCGCCGCCTCGATGAAATCACGTCCGGGATTGATGTCGCGGCACACCACGACGCACGGAATCCGGTGGGCGAAAAGTTCGGTGATGCGTTGCCGTCGCAATACAGGGTCCAGCGAACGAAGGTAGGCGATCTCGACGTTCCCGACGACCTGCACGCGTTTGGGTGCGAAGTACTTGTTGAATCCGGCGAGGGCGAGGCCCGGGCGGTTGACCGTGGATTCGCGGATGGGGCGCTTGAGTCCCTCGGCGCCGGCGATGAGGCGCAGTCCCAGATCCCCGGCGTGGCCGTCGTAGAACGATTTGACCGAGGTGATCGTGGGAGGCATGGGAGTCAGAGGTTGAACTCGGGCCCGAGATAAATCTCGCGGGCCCGGGGATCGTTGGCGAGGAATTCGGCGCTGCCCTCGATGAGCACCTCGCCCTTCACGATGATGTATCCGCGGTCGATGAGCTTGAGCATCTCGCGGGCGCTGTGATCGGTGATGAGAATGCCGAGGCCGCGGTCACGCAGGCGCCGAAGGATCTTCTGCACCTCGTGAACCGCGATGGGATCGATGCCGGCGAACGGTTCGTCGAGCAGAAGCACCCGCGGGTTGGTGATGAGCGCGCGGGTGATTTCCAATCGCCGCTTCTCGCCACCGCTCAGCTGATACGCCCGGCTCTCGGCCAGCGAGGTGAGGTCGAGTTCCTGAAGCAGCGAGCGCAGGCGCGTGTCGCGTTCGGCGGCATTGCCCTCGCAGGTTTCGAGGATGGCGAGAAGGTTCTCCTCCACCGTCAGCTTGCGAAATACGGACGGCTCCTGGGTCAGGTAGCCGATGCCCAGCCTCGCCCGCTGGTGCATGGGGAGCCGGGTGATGTCGTAATCCTGAAACTTCACCACGCCGGCATCGGGACGGACCTGGCCCACCACCATGTTGAAGCTCGTGGTCTTGCCCGCGCCGTTCGGTCCCAGCAGGCCGACGATCTCGCCGGCGTTCACGTGGATCGAAACGCCGTTCACCACCTGCCGCGCCTTGTAGGCCTTGGCAAGCTTCTCGACGGTCAACAGACGTTCGGGCAAAGGGCTGCTCATGAGGGGTTCAACACCGGCCTGTGCGCCTTTAGCGAACCGCAGGGGCGGACGGGGCGTTGGTCGACTTGAAGATATCCTTGATCGCCGTGGCCTTGAAGACCTGCTGGAACGGGCCGTATACCAGGAACCGTCCGCGCGCCCGGTCAAACACCAGACGCTCGCCGCGCAGCCGGCGCTCCGGTCCCTCAACCTCGGGCTGCGGGCCGCCGGGGAGGCCGGTCAGTTCCACGGTGCCCTGGCTGGCATCAAACACGGCCTGGAAGGCGGTGACGCGATTGGTCTCCGGCTTTGAGGCGTCAGATTTGCCACCGGCGGAAAAGGAACCCTGGATGTTCATCACCACGTTGGTCCGCGCCACGATGCGCTGGACGCTGCGCCGTCCGGTGGCGTCGGTTGCCTGCTTGATGGTGAAGTCCTCGCACCACAGCTCCAGCGTGCCGGGAATCACGAGATGAACGGTGTCGGAAACGTGCCAGTCGCCCTTTTGATCAAACACTCCCTGTCCCTTGGCCTCCAGCAGGCCCTGGTCGCCGGCGGCGGCAAGCGGGGCATCCTCGGCGTGGAGCATCGAGACGCCGATCATCATGGCGGCAATCCAACGTACCGCATGAAGGGCAGGGCGGGGAGGCTGGGGCATACGCGAGTCGATTCGGGACGGTTCAGGGTGCGGGGGCGTTGGTGCCTCCGGTGAGCGTGGGGAACAGGGTCAGGCGAAAGGTGGCACGCACGTTGTTGGAAATCACCAACTGCTGTGCGGCGTGGCTCCACTGGAATCCGTTTCCTGCGAGCGAGAACAGGCCATCCGCCTGGCGGAGCAGCACCGGTCCGGCGGAATGCACGGCCCGGGACGTGGTGCTCACCACGCACTGCGGCGAGGTGACGATCCATTCGGCGAGGCCCGAATTGGTCTTGAAGGTCTCCAGCGTGAACTGGTCGACGGTCATCTCGGTAAGCCCGCGATAGCTGCTTCCGGAAAAGCGGAAGAGGACCTGGCCGTTTTCCCGATACGGGAAGCTGAAGCCAGGGGTAGCCGCCTCGGCGGCGGGCTTGGAAGCGGGGGCGGCGGTTGATTGAGCCCTGACGAGGCAGAGCGCAGTCCACGCGAGTCCGACGACGGCGAGGGCCAATCGCATGGAAATGGGGACAGCCTGGCTCCGGTTCACGGTAGGGGCAGTCTGGTTGGGACCGTCGGGACTTAGGAAGAGAATTTCGCGATGACGGCGTCCCAGTGGCCCTGGGCCCGCAGGATCAAGTCCACCACTTCGCGCACGGAGCCGTGGCCGCCGGGTGCGGTGGTGACATATTGCGCCAGCGCGCGCGCCTCGACGATCCCATCAGCGGGCACCGCCGCGAATCCAACCCGTCGCAGGGCTCCGAGGTCCACGACGTCGTCGCCCATGTAGGCAGTTTGCTCCCAGCTCACGCCGGCCTGCTTCAGGATTCCCTCAATCGCCTGAACCTTGGGTTCGGGGGATTGATGCAGGAAATCGATCTTCAGGTCGGCGGCGCGCTCGGTGGTGGCTGGTGAGGGGCGCGCGGAAACCCAGCCCA
>CANGMO010000361.1 GCA_947454295.1 Verrucomicrobiota bacterium
GTCAGGGGCGGGGCATCGCGGTGACAGGTGGGTTGAGCCATTGGACAGCGCGGGGCGAAGCGGCATCCGGCGGGCCACTGACCTGGCTGCGGGACGGTTCCGGGAATCGCCTGCAGCCGGTCCCGCGACTGCCCGAGTTCGGGAACGCTCTGCAACAGGGCGCGAGTGTACGGGTGCAGTGGGGATTGCAGCAGCGCGGTGGCCGGCCCGGATTCAATCACCTGGCCGGCGTACATCACGACGACGCGGTCGGCGATGTCCCCGACCAGCCCGAGATTGTGGGTGATCAGCAGGATCGCCATGCCGAGCCGGCGTTTGAGATCCTTCAAGAGGTCGAGGATCTGGGCCTGGATGGTGACATCGAGCGCGGTGGTCGGTTCGTCGGCGATGAGCAGCTTGGGCTGGGTGGCGATGGCCATGGCGATCATCACCCGCTGCTGCATTCCGCCGGACAGTTCGTGGGGATAATTCCGGGCGCGCCGTTCGGGATCGGGAATGCCGACCTCGGCGAGCAGTCGGACAACCTCCGCCCGGGTGGCGCGCTCCGGCCGGTGGATGCGGAGTGTCTCGAGAATCTGGGCGCCGACGCGAAAGACGGGATTGAGGGCTGCGCCGGGCTCCTGGAAGACGTAGCTCACGGTCCCACCGCGTAGCCGACGAAGATCGCCGGGGGAAAGATCGAGAACGCTTTGGCCGTCCAACTCGATGCGTCCGCCGGCGACGCGGGAGGGCGGCTCGGGGAGCAGTCGGGCAATGCTGAGGGCGGTGACGCTTTTGCCGCATCCGCTTTCGCCCACGACACACAGGGTCTCACCGCGTTCCACGGTGAGGGAAACCCCGTCGACGGCGCGCACCCAGCGGTCATTGAGGCGGAAGTCCACCTCGAGGTTTTGGATGGAGAGCAGGGGCATCGGCGGCGCAGCTGCCAACCTTCCCGCAGCCGCCAGTCCCGACGCAAGGCTGCGGCGGCCCGACGTGAAACGTTTTTTCAAAGGCGGTTGCCAGGGAAGACGGAGATTCCCCACGGATGAACACGGATGAACACGGATGGGACGGAAGAATTCCAGAGTCACTTTGAGGGGGGATTTCCTTGGTAGGGTGAACCTCCTGGCGAGCCGGGTGCGCGAACGCGTTCCTATTCGCACCGGGGCGCCCCACCCGCTGTCTACGCACCCGCTCGGCGGGAGCCTCGCGCTACCCTGAAAGGGGCGGCGCTAGCAAAAGAGTGAACCTGGGTCAGCCGATGTCCTACCCCCTGCGGCAGGCTCGCCCGCATATGAAATCCTGGATGCGTTGGTGCCGGAGTCTGCTGGTGGCGGATCGCGTAATCGTGACGCTGGGTTCCGCCGTGTTGCTGCGATCGCCCGAGGGCCGCTATCGGTTGGTGGGCGGGAACGAGGACGATCGACTGGCGGTTCTTGAGTGGGTGCGTCTGTTTCATCACGAGGCCGTCTGGCGCGAGGACGACGAGCGTGGCGGATCCGTGCCTGGTCCCGGTCCCGGTCGCTGCCGACGCCGCCTGGTCCCGCGCGCGGCGCGCTGGCGGTTGCGCGACCGGTTTCATCGCTGCCTCCGGTCACGCTGGGCACCGGCGCCGGAAGCCAGCGTGCGCTGATTCGCCATCCGGGGCGCGCGAGGGAATCTGAGTCAAACGCTTGCAAACGCGCGGTGAGCGGCAAGCCTCGCGTGTGGCCGGATCCGAACCAAAACTGGAAGTGCTGACGCTCGGCGGGGTGGAGTACAAGTGGTTGTACCGCCATGGCTGGGGCAATCTCCGCGGCGGCGCGGGCTACTACGGAGTGTCCGTTTCGGTCTGGCTGGAGCCGGATCGCACCCGCGAACTGGTGATCGATTTTCCGTTCTCCCGCTTCGGGATGCGCACGCCGCCCCGCAAGGCACTGCTGCTCGAGGCGGTCCTGCCAGCCATCGAAGCCGCGCTGGCCGGGGGCTGGGATCCGGAAAGCCGGGGACGCGCCTATCGCTACGAAGTGCCGGAAACCGGTCCTTCCGAGGGCTGATGGCTGGCGGCGGCGGTCGCCGGATCGCCCTCCAGTTGTTTCCACCATTCATGGCAGAGCCGCTCGAGGGATTCGTGCGGATCTTCCACCATGAGCGTTTCCTTCAATCGGGTGGCGTACATGCCAAACGATAACGGCGGAACCCGGGGCACGGTGTGCCGGCGAACCGGCAACTGCTCCCGCTGCCGTCGTTGCAGGTACTCCAGCGCCAGGTCGCGATCCAGGTAGGTGTGCAGCGTGTCGCGTCGGGCCTCGCGGAGCAGGACGTGATCGGGCTCGTGCTGGATGAGCACGTTGAAGAGCACCTCCGAACTCCACTGCACCTTGCGCAGCGCCTTGGCTTCGCCGAAGTAGTTTCGGTAGATCATCAGCCCGGTTTGCGCGGCGTTTCTGAAGTGGTGCTGCAACAGATCCGACGCCCGCAGGGCCTGGTCGAGGTCGGCATCAAATCCCTCCGGATCCAACAAAACCGGAAAGTCCGCATCGGAGAGTTTCTGTTCCGGCGTCACTGTGAGCACAAATCCGTAGTCGTCTCCGGTGACCACGGCGTTGCCCCCGTGGAGTCGGGTGAGCCGCACGGTAGTGACGCGTGCGAGGGTGTCATTGGCCGCTCGTCCCAGGAGGGTGTGGAAGAAGTAATGGATTCGATCCCCGTTCCTCTGGCCGGGCGGCGCTGGCAGGGGTGTCGGGAGGGAGCGGGATCGACGCGTGGATGCAGGAGCTGCGGTGCCGAGGGCTAGCTCGCGCTGGGGTGAGGCTGCTGGCGTGCGGCGGACGGGAGGCGGCGGGGAAGGGGGCTCGGGGGTGGCGGCGGGTTCCAGAAATTCCTCCACCAGTACAAAGGTGTCGGTGGGGATTTCGCTGATCTGGTGTTGCGCGGCGTGAATGCGGAAGACCACACCGGCATTGGCCTCGGCGCATTCGAGTCGGGCCGCCACCCAGGGAATGAGCGACGGGGTCTCCCGGAAGGGCATCCGCTCCATGCGCTCGCGCAGTTCACCTCGGAACGCGGCGATGTCGCGGGCCACGCGATTGGAGAGCGGCATCTTGTTGGCGCCCCAGCGGGGCACGGTGGGAATGGCGCCGTCGGCCCGCTGAACGTGGGCTTCCATGGCGGTGGATTTCTCCAGCCGGAGAGCGCGTCCACCGAGCATAAATACGTCGCCACGCCGGACGCCGCGGATGAATCCCTCCTCCACCGTTCCCAGCGTTCGACCCTGCAGCTGGACCCGCACCACGCCCTCGGTGGCGATGGTGCCGATGTTCTGAAGGAAGTCCCGCCGCGTGGCGCCGGGTCGCGCCTCGAAGATCCCCGCGGAATCGAGCATGAGAATGCGCCCGAAGACGTCGGCGTATTGCTGACGCAGCGACCGGCCACCGCCAGCGAGGTAATCGAGCACCAGATCGAAGTCCGCCCGGGAGAGGTTCCGGTATGGGTAACTGCGACGGATCAGGAGGAAGGCGTCGTCGGTCCGGACTTCCCCAAGGCAGCCCATCGACATGAGGTGCTGGGCGAGAACATCGAGCGGGGCCTCGGGAATCCGGAGTTCGTCCAGATGCCCCCGCCGCGCCAGCCGCGCGGTCGCGCAGCATTCCACCAAATCGTGCACATTGGTGGCCATCAGCAGGCCGCGGGACAGTTCGTCAATGCGATGTCCCGCCCGCCCGGTCCGCTGCAATGCCTTGGCCACCCCCTTGGGCGTTGAGAGCATCACGACCAAGTCGATGGTGCCGATGTCGATGCCCAGCTCCAGCGACGTGGAACACACCACGGCCCGGAGTTCCCCACGCTTCAATCGATCCTCCACCTCCAGCCGCGCGTCGCGATCCAGGCTGCCGTGATGGCA
>CANGMO010000362.1 GCA_947454295.1 Verrucomicrobiota bacterium
TCGCAGCGTGAATGCGGAATCCTTTTCCGCGCCGCAGGTGGTACGCACCGAGATTTCCGCTGCGACGGTTTCGAAGCATTCATCCGCTGAGGCCACGTCGCAACCGGTGGTGACCAATGCCCGAGTGGAGACGCCCGCGGTGGAGCGTGGCGTGGAGCAGGAGCCGACGCGGACCAATCGCCCAGAGGTGGCGCCGGAATCGACGTCGACTCGCAGCGTGAAAGCGGAATCCTTTTCCGCGCCGCAGGTCGTACGCGCCGAGATTCCCGCCGCGACGGTTTCGAAGCACGCATCCGCTGAGGCCACGTCGCAACCGGTGGTGACCAAGGCCCGGATGGAAGCGCCCGAAGTGGAGCACGAGCCGACGCTGGCGAATCGCCCGGAGGTGGCGCCTGATTCGACGTCATCGCGCAGCGTGAAAGCGGAATCCTTTTCCGCGCCGCAGGTCGTACGCACCGAGATTCCCGCCGTGACGGTTTCGAAGCACTCATCCGCTGAGGCCACGTCGCAACCGGTGGTGACCAATGCCCGGACGGAAACGCCCGCGGTGGAGCGTGAAGTGGAGCACAAGCCGACGCGGGCCAATCGCCCGGAGGTGGCGGCTGAACCGACGACGTCTCGCAGCGTGAATGCGGAATCCTTTTCCGCACCAGAGGAAGTGGGCTCCGAAGTTCCCGCCGCATCGGTTTCGATGCACTCATCCGCTGATGCGACGTCGCGATCGGTAGTGACCAATGCCCGGATGGAAACGCCCGCGGTGGAGCGTGGAGTGGAGCAGGAGCCGACGCTGGTCGCTCGCTCGATGGGGCCTTCTGAGGCGACGCTGCCTCCGGTGCCGAACTCGGAATTTCCGGCGGTCCCAACCGTCATCAGCCGGGAAACGGAATCGCGGTCCGCGATCGCGGATCTAGCGGTTCAATCGCCCCAGGTACGTCAGGGAACGGGTTCGGAGGTTGCTCCCAAGTTGAAATCGGATAGCTCGTTGGACATTTCGATGGCGTCGCGTCCGCAGCCTGAATTCCTGGTCAGCTCTGCTCCCCGGCCGGCGCTGCCAAATCAAGTCGCCGCGAAAGGAACGCCTACGCAGGAAGCAGTCAGTGGCGGTGAAATTGCGGGAGCCATTTCGCCCACGGCAGGCAAGGGCGACCTAAAGCAATCGCTACCGGAGCAATCCGAAATGCGTATGCAGGCTGAGGAATCGACAATTCCCGTTGTTGCAACGCGGATTGCCGGGGTTTCAGAGGTGGTCGCGCCGCATGCGTCCGCGATGCGACCTCAGCCCGACTTCAATGCGGTTTCGATCAAGGATCGTGCGATCCGTCCCGAGTCGGAATCGTCTGCGTCGATCCTTCCCCAGCCGGCATCTTCGCTCTCCGCTCCGACATACAAAGCATCGGCAGAGCCCGCGGAAAACTTGAATTCGAAGATTCCCACTCCAGTGAGTGGCGAGCGCGTGGGCCGCGATACCGCGGGCTCGAACGCGCTCGTGAAGGAGCAGCCTGCCGTGGTTCCGGGGCCGGTATTTGATGGTGCCTTTGAGCGCCTGCAGACCGCCTCTCAACCCGGCGCTCGTGCCGAAAACGTTCAGCGTGCGGCGGCCACCGACGTGCGCCCGACTGCAACGCCGGCGAAGCCGGAGAGTGTTCGTCAGTCGGCTGACGAGTCCCAGGTTAAGATCACACCAGGGGAAACGTTTCAGCCTGCGGTGGTGGAATCGGAGCGGACGATTGCTGCTCCGGTGAGCGGGGAATCGGACGGTCACAAATCCGCGGTCGCCGATCTGCCCATGCCAGTGCGCACGGACGCGCAACCCGGTCTGGAACGGCGGTTCACGCAGGCGACCGAGACATCGGTTTCGATTCCGGGATCGCGTTCGGAACCATCCGTGCCCGCGTCCACGCCGAGTTTTGTGCGCCGATTCGAACCAGCCGCACAGGACCAGGCGGGTCGTGTTCCCGTGAACTCAAATCCCTCGCACGGGTTGGACCTCCCGATGAAGCAGGCTGCAAAGGGGCCCGAAGCGGAGGCCCCGCTGAGCAATGCCTTTGCCCCTGCATCAACGGAGACCCCGGTTGAATCGCGCTCGACTGGGTCCTCCAATGAATCGGAGCGCAACCTGCAGGATGGTTCCGGATTGGGATCGTCGTTCGAACCGTCGGCGTCTCCGCGCCGAGATGTGACGCCCGAGCAGGGTATCTCAAGTGCTCATTCCGCTCAGGTGAAGCCAGTGGTGGACCGCAGCCAGGATGCGCCGATGACCGCAGTGGAGCAGTCTGAAGCGCCGACGGCAGCGGTCCGCATCGAACGGCCCGCGGATTTCGCGGCGCCTGTGGCATCCGCCTCCCAGCCGCTCGACAATTCCGTCGGGGTGCAATCATCGACGCTTCCCTCGGAGTGGACCCGGTCTGCCGTGGCAACCGGGTCGAATCCGGTGGTTCTCGGTTCGGCGATGGCCGCACCGGTTTCCCGTCGAACTGTGGAATCGGCCAATCCGCGCGTTGGTGGAGAGCGGACGCCGAGTGCCGAGTCGACGGTCCTGCGGAGCGAATCGAGCCTTGGACAGGGCTTCATGGGGTCGGAGTCGATTCCCGAGGTGACGCCGATTGCGATGTCCGAAGAGAACACCGATCCGCGCGGTCGCGAACAACGGTCCGATCCATCCCACGACAACACCGAAGTCCCGGCTGGTGGAACGGCGCCGGCAATCAGTCCGGTCGCGGAATCCATCCGCACGCAGGTCCTTCCTGAATCCGGTCAAACGCTGTCGCGCGAACCTTCGGTCGCGCCAGCTTCGGGTTCGATGGGTTCGGTGCCGTCTGGGGAGAAGGACATTCGCGCAGGGACAGTTCATGCCACCCACGCGCATCGATCACTGGAAACACGCAACTTACAACTCGGCACGCCCGTTGCTTCCAAGGAGAAGACCATGGCCTACGAGCCTACAACGGACAAATTTGCCGGCGACGGCACGCAAGCTTTGCCGGGTGACGCGCTGCGACGCAGTGCACCCCCGAGCGGGCTGGATCGCTCGCTGATGCCGGTGACCGAGCTGCTGTCGGGGCTGATTCCTCCGGCTGTGCCGCTGGAATCTGTGGCGCCCGCGGAAACGGCCGCCGCCGCGCAGCGCGCCCGGATGCATGAGTCCGTGGATCGCCTGCAGTCGATGATGGCGGCGCACGCCACCTCGGTGGTGGTGGGTCATGTGGATGAGCTTCGCGCCGTGTTGCGCCCCGATTCGGGCACCGAGATTCACCTCCACGTCCGCCGTGAAGCGGATCGCGTGGAAATGACGGCCCGGTGCCAAGGTGGCGATGTGGCGGCTTGGCAGTCTTCCTGGACGGATCTCCAGCAGCGGCTTCGCACTCAGGGCGTCTCCTTGCAGGCGCTTGAAGTGGGCGCCCGCAATCCGGGTTCGGGTGTTGGCTCGGGAACCGATCCCGACCGTCAGCGGCCCCAGTCCCAGAATCTTTCGGCGGACGATCGGGAATCGGGTCGACGCGAATCCCCCAATGGTCGCCGCACGCAGGCCGAGCCTGCGGTGACGCAGGAGCCGGTCACCCGTCGCCCTGCACGCCGCGTTACCCCGCGCGTTGCGGAATACTGGGCCTGAGAACTCAACCGTACCATTTATGCCAACCTCTCCTGTCAACTCCGTCTCCGGGACGAGCGCCGCGTTTGGGGCGACCGACAATTCGTCGGCACGCATCCCAACCAAGACCCTCGGACAGCAGGATTTTCTGACGCTCCTGGTCGCCCAGATGAAGACCCAGGATCCGATGAATCCCCAGAAGGACAGCGACTTCATCGCCCAGATGGCCCAGTTCAACACGCTGGAGCAAACGAAGA
>CANGMO010000363.1 GCA_947454295.1 Verrucomicrobiota bacterium
AGCCAGCGCAGGTAATACATGCTTCGATCGACGGTTGCGGAAACTGGGGGCAGGGGTCAGCCGAAATTCACCTGGAGCAGGTCGGCGTCGGCCTGGGAGGAGACATCCACCTTGAGGTCGCGGATGAGTCCGTCCTTGAGCGAATAAATCCACCCATGCACGACCAGTCCCCTGCCCTCGCGCCAGGCGGATTCCACCATGGTGGTCTGCGAGACGTGACGGACGCCGGCGATGACGTTCAACTCGCAGAGCCGGTCGATGCGGAGCTCCTCGTCGGTGATGGTCTCCAACTCGGCGCGGTGACGTTCGCCGAGGTCACGGATGTGACGGAGCCAGTTGTCGATCAGCCCGAGCCGGTTGCCGCCAAAGGCGGTCCGGACACCGCCGCAGCCGTAGTGGCCGCAGACGATGATGTGGCGGACCTTCAGGACGCTGACCGCATACTCGATAACCGAGAGGCAGTTGAAATCGGTGTGGATGACCAGGTTCGCCACGTTGCGGTGGACGAACAATTCACCGGGAAGGAGCCCTACAATCTCGTTGGCAGGAACGCGGCTGTCGGCGCAGCCGATCCACAAATATTCAGGCGCCTGCTGCTCGGACAATTGCGAAAAGAACTCCGGCCGGGCTTTGGAGATGGCTCCCGCCCAGGCCCGGTTCTGCTCGAACAAATGTGCCAGATCCGACATGTGTTTGTTGGCGAATTCGCCCGAATCCCCAGCCCGTCTCAGGCTTTGAGGACCTCGATGAACGCCTCCTGCGGAATGTTCACGGAGCCGATGCTCTTCATCCGCTTTTTGCCTTCCTTCTGCTTCTCGAGGAGTTTGCGTTTGCGGCTGATGTCACCGCCGTAGCACTTCGCCGTGACATCCTTGCGCATCGCGCTGACTGATTCGCGCGCGATGATCTTGCCACCGATGGCGGCCTGAATGGCGACGACGAACTGCTGCTTGGGAATGACCTCCTTGAGCTTCGCCGCAAGGATGCGGCCGCGGCTCTCGGCCTTGCTGCGGTGCACGATGCACGAGAAGGCGTCCATCGGCTCGCCGTTGACCAGCATGTCGAGCTTCACCATGTCACTGACCCGGTACTCGGTCGGTTCGTAATCCATGGAACCGAACCCGCGGGTGATCGATTTGATGCGGTCGTGGAAGTCGATGAGGATCTCGTTCAGCGGGATCTCGGCGGTGAGCATCACGCGGCGCGGATCGAGCGTCTCGGTGTGCTTCAGGTCGCCGCGCTTTTCGGAGACCAGGGACATCATGTCGCCGATGTACTCGTTCGGACACATGACGAAGGCCTTCACCATGGGCTCGCGAATTTCCTGGATGAAGGTGACGTCGGGCAGGAACGCCGGGTTGTCGACCTGCTTCTGGGTGCCGTCGGTCATCAGGACGTCGTAGACCACGCTGGGATACGTGGCGATGATGTCCATGTCATACTCGCGGCGGAGGCGCTCCTGGATGATCTCCATGTGGAGCAGTCCGAGGAATCCGCAGCGGAAGCCGAAGCCCAGCGCGGCCGAGCTCTCGCTCTGGAACACGAAGGCCGAGTCGTTCAGCTGGAGTTTCGCGACGCTGACCTTGAGCTGTTCGTAGTCGGCGGTGTTGATCGGGTAGATGCCCGAGAACACCATCGGATGAATCTCCTGGAAACCCGGCAGCGGCGGCGACTGCAAGCGGTGGTCGGTGATGGTGTCGCCGACCTTGACCTCTTTCGGGGTCTTGATGTTGGCGGTGATGTAGCCGGTCTCGCCGCACTCCAGCTTCTCGCGGACGTAGGGCTTGGGATTGAACGAGCCAACTTCCTTTACCTCCACGACCTTGTCGGAGTACGGCAGCTTCACCAGCATGCCCGGCTTCAGTTCGCCGTTGAAAACGCGGACGAGGACCACGACGCCCTTGTAGGTGTCGAAATAGCTGTCGAACACGAGCGCCTGCAGCGACCGCTCGCCGGTGGGCTTGGGTGGCGGCACGCGGGCGACGATGGCCTCGAGGATTTCCTCGATGCCGATGCCTTCCTTCGCGCTGGCGGGAATGGCGTCATCGCCAGGGATCGCCAGGATCTCCTCCAGCTGCTGGCGGGCCTGGGGCACGTTGGCGTGCGGGAGGTCGATCTTGTTGATGACCGGGATGATGGTCAGCTCCTGCTTCATCGCCAGGTGCACGTTGGCGACGGTCTGGGCTTCGACGCCCTGGGCGGCGTCCACGATCAGCAGCGCGCCTTCACAGGCAGCCAGCGACCGCGACACCTCGTAGGCGAAATCGACGTGTCCCGGAGTGTCGATGAGGTTCAGCTCATAGGTCTCCCCGTTCTTCGCCTTGTAGTACATCGTGACCGGGTGGGCCTTGATGGTGATCCCGCGCTCGCGCTCGAGATCCATGGCGTCCAGCAGCTGGTCCTCCATGTCGCGGGTGGCGACCGTGCCGGTGCGGTGAAGCAACCGATCCGACAGGGTGGTCTTCCCGTGGTCGATGTGGGCGATGATGCTGAAATTGCGGATGTGGGCGGCGTCCATCTCGGTATCGAAATTCTAAAGTCCGCGGAAGATAAGCCCAAGCGGCCCCGTGGGAAGGGTGAAGTTTTGTCCATTGCCCTCCGACGAAAGGGCCGGCGCCGTCCGAAAACCTCAAGGCCGGGTAGCCGAGGCGGTTTGCCGGAGTTCCGCCAGCGCCGCGACGGCCACCGGATCGCCACGCCGGGCCAGCAGCTCCAGCTGCCGGCGAACCTCGGGACGAACCACCACGGGCGCGGAGCCGGAACCACCATCCGCCAACTGCGGGCCGGCCGCCGGCGCTGAGTTCGCCCCCGGCTGCAAGGCACCCCCCCCGGCGCGAGCCCCGCCAAAGCCGTTCAACCCGCCCGCCGTCATCATGGCTGCCGCGTCTCCATTGTAGCCCGACATCAAGGTTCGACGCGTCACGGCGCGGATGCCTCCCGTGGTGCCGGCGCCGCTGCCGGCCGCACTTAGCTGTGCGACGGCCTGCTCCCAGGGCATCGCGAGCAGGAACACCGTGGCGGCAAGCGGGAGAAGGCGTTTCATGGGGATTTTGGTACCTCCGATGCCGCCCGGGAGGCCAGTCCCAATTGAGCCCTGTGGGCCTCTCTTTCCCGAACCGCCGAACATCCGTCTTGAGTTGCCCCGTGGATGGGATCTGATCGCCCCATGTTCGCCGGATTCGCCGAGCTGACCTCCATGGTCGGATTCAGCGTGCTCGCCATGGTCCTGGCGCATCGGGACTGGGTCCGGCTGCGCGGACTCGATCATCCCGCCGTGGGGCAGGAATTCGCCGGTTGGGTGATTCGGGGATGGATCACGCCCCTGATCCTCTGGACCGGTTGGAATCTCGCCGTCTTCTCCGGACTCCTCGAAGGCGTCATTCCGCTGCTGCCCGGCGTTCCGTTCGGGCCCATTCCCCGAAAGGAACTTGGGGAAGCCATCGCCCACAGCGGCGCACTGGTCGTATTTGCCGTCACCACCTACTGGATGGCGTTCACCCAGATCCGGCTGCTGGAACAATTCTCCCGCGAGGAATACGCGGAGGATCCCAAGTTCTGGCGGATGCTCTTCGGCATCGTGGTGTTTCCCATCGCGGGAGTTGTCGCGTGGTGGCTCGGGCCGGCTGGATGGGGTCTGTCATCGTCGATTGTTCTCTGGGCCGGCGTCCAGTTCCTGACCCGCGAACCGCGGCGTCACGTTCCCGCCTACGGCCGGGCCATCGCCCGCATGAAGTTTGGCGACTACCGCCAGGCCGAGCAGGAGATCATTCATCAATTGGAGCAGTGCGATGATGACTACGAGGGATGGATGCTCCTCGCTCAGCTGTATG
>CANGMO010000364.1 GCA_947454295.1 Verrucomicrobiota bacterium
ATCCGTGCGTTCATGAAAAACCAGGGGCCAGGAAAAGTTTCGGGGAGGTTATTCGCGGGGGGGAGACGGGGTGGTGGTCCACTCCCCCGACTTGAGGTACGGCTTGAGGCGGCCCTTGAGAGTTTCACGCGCCCGATGGATGAGCGACTTGGTGGCTTGCAGCGACGTGCCGAGGACGTCGGCGATCTCCTCGTAGCTCAGCTCGCCCTCGCGGCAGAGGGCGAGGGCGGTGCGCTGCTTTTCCGGCAGATCTGCCAGAGCCTCATCGATCTTGGTGACCAGCTCCGCCTGCTGAATGCCGACGTCGGCCGCAGTCTGACGGGCATCGGGATACTGACGCTCCCGGCTGGCGTCCCCGCCGTCGTCATCGGCACCGGGGCCGGTGGCCTCCAGCGGCTGGGTGGGATGACGGGACCGGCGACGGACCTCATTCAGGCAAAGGTTGCGCGCGATGGTGAAGAGAAAGGTGCTGAAGCGGGCGGAGGGTTGGTACCGCGGTGCGGTGCGCCACAACTGAACGAAGACCGCCTGGGTCAGATCCTCCGCCTCGTCGGCGTCGGGCAGGGTGCGGAAGATGAAGTGCAACACCGGCTGCTGCCAGTGTTGCATGAGCAGGTTGAATGCCTCCCGATCGCCGCGTTGGGCGCGCAGCATCAGTTCCGCATCGGCATCCGGGGCTTCCGACATTCCGCGCAACGGTCGTGGAAAACCAGTCAGGCAACAAGGTTGCGGACGAACGCAAATTTGCCTTTGAACACGCTGCTCGGCACCTCAGGTTTCGCGACGCGTGAAAGCACTTCTGGCCAAGATCGAGGCGAACGCGGCGAAGCGACTTCCCATTCCGGCGGGCCGCAAGCCGGCTGAAGAGCTCGACCGGTACCGCGGATTCCTCAAGGAGGAGTCGCTCCGCCTGAAGATCCTGCATCGCGGCGGCGGCGGCGGACTCGCCGTGGCACGCGCCAGGGCCGAAGTCATGGATGTGATGATCCGCCACATCTACGAGGCGGTTCGCGCCGCCTTTCCGCCGAAGGTCCGCGCCCCGCGGATCGCCCTGGTGGCCTTTGGCGGATACGGCCGCGGCGAGCTGAATCCGTGCAGTGATGTCGATCTCATGTTCCTCCACGCCGGAGGCACGCAGGTCAAGGGCGCGGGCCAGACCGTCCTCGCCGAATGGACCAGCGGCCTGCTCTACACCCTGTGGGATCTCAAGCTGAAGGTCGGTCATGCGGTGCGCTCCGTCGATGACTGCATCACGGTGGCCAACACCGACATGCAATCAAAGACCTCGCTCCTCGAGGCGCGTCTGGTGGCCGGGGACAAGGCGCTCTTTGATCAGATGGTCACCCGCTTCAAGGCGCGGTGCATCAAGGGGCACGAGGACGAGTACATCCAGCAACGGCTCGCGGACCAGGCCGCCCGCCGCGCCAAGCACGGCAACTCGGCCGCCATGCAGGAGCCCAACATCAAGAACGGCTGCGGCGGTCTGCGCGATTATCAGAATCTTCTGTGGATGACGGCCTTTCGTCCCGGACTGCGCACCCTGGAGGAACTGCAGGGTGCGGAGGTCATCAGCTCGTCGGAGCGGAAGCAGATGGCGGAAGCCTACGACTTCCTTCTCCGCACCCGGAATGAGCTCCACTACAGCACCAACCGTCCGGTGGACACGCTCACCGCGCTGGTAAAGCCCGCGGTGGCAACCGGCCTCGGGTACAACGAGGGATCCGCCCGGCAGCGGGTGGAGCGGTTCATGCGCGACTACTACACCCACACGCGCAATCTGTATCTCATCACCCGCGTGCTGGAGCAGCGCCTCGCCCTGGTGGAGCCCGCGCCGGTGGGCTTGCGGCGTTTCCTCGGACGTCGCGCGGTGCGGGCCGAGAAGACCGACGAGGTGGACGGATTCCGGATCCAGGGCACCCAGCTGGTGGCCCCGAGCCGGTCGCTGCTGCGCGAGGATCCGCACCGGATCATGCGCGCCTTTCTGCATGCCCAGCAGCGCGGACTTACCCTGCATCCCGATCTCGCGCAGCAGATGCGCCAGGAGGTGGCGTCCGGTGTGGTGGATCGCGGATTCCTCACCAACGCGCAGGTGCGCTCAACCTTTCTCGAGATCCTCAACGCGCGCGGCAACGTTGGGTCCTCGCTGAGGGCCATGCACGAGGTGGGATTCCTGGGGCGCTACCTGCCCGAATTCGGCAAGCTCACCAATCTCGTTCAGCACGAGTTCTACCACCAGTACGCGGTCGACGAACACACGCTGGTCTGCGTGGAGAAACTGGATCGCATCTGGGATGCGTCGGAGCCGCCGTACGATCGCTACGCCGATCTGCTGCGGGCCGTCGAACTGCCCTACGTGCTTTATCTCGCCCTGCTGCTCCACGACTCCGGGAAGGCGATTCCGGGCGGCAAGCATGAGATCATCGGTGGCAAGCTGGCCCTGCGCGCCTCGAGCCGGCTCCGGCTGGATCCGGGGGACACCGAGGTGCTGAAGCTGCTCATTGAACAACACCTGGTGATGGTGCAGATCAGCCAGCGGCGCGATCTCGAGGATCCCGAGGTGATCCACCAGCTGGCCGCCATCGTGAAGAGCACCTCCACGCTCGACCTGCTCACGCTGCACACCTTTGCCGATTCCATGGGCACCAGCGACACGCTCTGGAACGGCTTCAAGGATTCGCTGCTGTGGCAGCTCTGGCGCAAGACGCGGGAGGCGCTCAAGGGTGATGAAGAGTTTCAGAAGGTGGAGCGCGAGCAGCGTGAACACCAGCGCGCCGAGGTGCGGGAGATTCTTCCCAAGACCTTCAGCGACGATGAAGTGGATGCCCACTTCGACGGGCTGCCGCCGCGGTATTTCCAGATCCACTCGCCCAAGGCCATCGCCCGCGATCTCACCCTGGCGCACCGCTTCATGCACCTCCAGCTGACCGAGGCGGATCGGGCGCTGGATCCGGTACTCATCTGGACCGACCAGCCAGCCCGTGGATACACCGGCCTCCATGTCTGCACCTGGGACCGGACCGGTCTCTTTTCCAAGCTCACCGGCGCGCTGGCGGCGGCGGGACTGAACATTCTCGCAGCGCAGATCTACACGCGGAAGGACGGCATCGTGCTCGACGATTTCTTCGTCGTGGATGCCCGCACCGGCACGCTTCCGGAGCCCCCGGTTCGCGAACGGCTGGAGAAGCTGGCGGCCGACGTGCTGGTGCGGGGCGCCGATCCGGCCCGCTTCCTCAAGCGTACCAGCGGCTACACGCCACTGTACCGCTCGGTCGGTGGCGAAACCCTCGCCACCACCATCCGGTTCGACAATTCGACCTCGTCCGACCGCACGGTCATCGATGTGGAAACCGAGGATCGCGTGGGACTGCTCTTTGCGCTGTCCTCGGCGTTCCATGAACTCGGGCTCGATCTGGCCCTGGCCAAGATCGTCACCGAGAAGGGCGCGGCGATCGACAGCTTCTACGTCACCGACTCCGACCGGGCGAAGATCACCGAACCGGTCCGGCAGAAGGAGATTGAGAAACGGCTGATCGCCGCGGTGGCCGCGCTGGGACCGGGCTGAAGCCGCGTTTACGCTCGTCATCCCGATGGGGTTGCGGCAGGATGCACGCTCCATCGAACCTGGAACCATGATGCGTCGACTGCGATCCCTGCTCGCCGCCGCCCTGCTGTCCGCCACCCTTGCTGGTGCGGTCCACGCGGGGGCGGATGACGACTTCATCGCAATCTACAACCTGATCCAGCAGGCCGATTCCTTCCGCGAATCCGGCCAGGTGGCGACCGCCCGCGAGGCCTATTCGAATGCGCTGAAGCGCCTGCATGACCTG
>CANGMO010000365.1 GCA_947454295.1 Verrucomicrobiota bacterium
ATCCTCGGATTCGGGGCTCATGGTGCGCTTCGAGGTAAAGGACACCGGCATCGGCATCCGCAAGGAGGCCCAATCCAAGATTTTCGAGGCCTTCGAACAGGCCGACGGATCGACCACGCGCCGCTTCGGTGGAACGGGCCTGGGCCTGGCGATCAGCCGTCAGCTGGTGGAGCGCATGGGAGGGGGCATTGGCCTCGACAGCCGGGAGGGCAAGGGGAGCACGTTCTGGTTCACCGCCAGTTTCGAGCATGCGGTTCAGCCGCCGCTGGATGTCGGCGGAAGTCTGTTCCCGCCGACGCCGGCGGGGTCGCTGTCGCCGCGGCTGCTGGTCGTGGATGATCATGCAGGCACGCGCGATTCGATCCGCCACGAATTGGAGCGGCTTCCGGTCCGCGCTGAATTCGCTGCCTCGGCGGCGGAGGCTCTGGATCTGCTGCGCAGCAGCATGGAATCCGACGGCGGCGGGCCGTTTGTGGCGGCGCTGGTGGATCTGCAGCTGTCGGACATGGACGGTCTCACCTTCGCCCACGAGGCCCATTCGCTTCCCGGGCTCGACAAGCTGGGCATCGTTCTTCTGGCACCACTCGGACAACGGCTGGATCCGGGACTGCTCCGCACCGTCGGCGTTGCTGGTCACCTGGTGAAACCCGTCAAGCAGGCGCGCCTTGGCGAAGTGGTGTCGCGGCTGATTCGCGGTGAGGATCTGTTGTCCGAATCGGAGACCCGAACCTTCCGGCGCGAAGGCGGTCCGCGCTTTGCCGCGCCCGAGCCGGGCACCAAGTCCCTGCGCATTCTCCTCGCCGAGGACAACCTGGTGAATCAGCGCGTCGCGCAGTTGCTGCTGCGACGACTGGGCTATCCGCCCGCCGAGGTGGCTTCCAATGGTGTCGAAGTGCTCAAGGCGATCACGGTCCGGCCCTTTGACGTGATCCTCATGGACTGTCAGATGCCGGAACTCGACGGCTACGAGACGACTCTGCGCATTCGGCGTGCCGAGGCGGATGGCGACTATGGCGCCCGGCCCGCCCATTACGTGATCGCGCTGACCGCCAATGCGATGGCCGGGGATCGGGAGAAGTGTCTGGCGGCAGGCATGGATGATTTCCTGACCAAGCCCCTCGAGGAGCCGGCGTTGGTTTCGGCACTGACCCGCGGGGTGCGCCGCCTGGAGGGGGCGCCGGATCCGGCATCCGGCTCTGGTTCCGAAGCGACCGGAGTCACGACGAAAGCGTCCGGCCCGGCAGCGGAACCTGACCTGCCTCCTGTCTTGAATGAGCAGGCGCTCGATGCCTATCGGGTGCCGGGTGATCCGTCGGTGCTGGGTGAGCTGGTCGGCCTGATTCTGCGGGATCTCCCGGTGCGAACCGAGGCCATCCGAACCGCGGTGACCCGCAAGGATTCCGCGTCACTCAAGGCGGCGGCGCACACGCTCAAGGGCAGCGCCAGTAATCTTGGCGGATTGCGTTTGGCGGCCACCTGCGCCGCTCTGGAACTGGCGGCGCGGGGACCCGACTGGGAGTTGGCCGGCCGGCTTTGTGCCCGGATGCTGGAGGATGCGTCGGCGTTTGAGGCCGCGCTGCAGCCCTTCCGGGGTTGATGCGGGATCAGCCGACGCGCTTTACGAACTCCCCGACGATCCGTGTCGCGACGTCTTCGCGCTGGCGCGCCAGTTCGAGCACTTCCAGGTGCGAGACGACCTGCCCCTTGCCACCCAGTCCGGCGGCGGCATTGGTGATGCAGCTAAGCGCCGCGACCTTCAACCCGCACTGACGAGCCACGATGGTTTCCGGCACCGTGCTCATGCCAACCGCGTCGGCACCAAGAGTGCGAAAGGCGCGAATTTCCGCTGGCGTCTCGAAGCTGGGGCCGCTGACGGCGATATAGATTCCTTCGTGGCATTTGGCGCCGGCCACCTTGGCGGCCGCCTTCCAATGCGGGTGCAGGGAGGCGTCGTACGCCTGGGTGAGGTCCACGAATCGATTCAGACCCTCGGGCTCCGGACCGCGAAGCGGATTGGTGCCGATGAGGTTGATGTGGTCGGTGAGGGCCATGAAGTCGCCCACCTTGAATCGTGGATTGATCCCTCCGGCGGCGTTGGTGAGCACGAGCGTCGAGATTCCCAGCGCCGCGAGAACGCGGGTTGAAAAGGTCGATTCGGCAAGGTCGAAGCCCTCGTAGTAGTGGGCGCGTCCGGCCAGCACAGCCACCGGCACTCCGTTCCAGTCGCCGAGCAGGAGGCGGCCGGCATGTCCCGGCACGGTTCCCACGGGGAATCCAGGGAGATCACGATACGGAAACTCGCGCTCCACGGAGATGGCCCGGGCGACGGCTCCGAATCCGCTGCCCAGGATCAGCCCGAGGCGCGGACGGGTGTCGCAGCGTTTGGTCACCAGCGCAGCGGTGACGGCAGGGCGGGGGAGTCGGTTTTTTGGGGGCATGTTGGGGCTGGGCTGGAGGCGGATTTGCGGCGCGCAACAAACTTCCCTTGCCCGTCGCGACCCGCCGCCTACGCTACGCGCGCATTCAACGTGCTATGATCGACCTGACGAACGAGGAAATCCGTCGTTACTCACGCCACCTGATCCTTCCGGAAGTTGGCCTCGCGGGCCAAAAGAAAATCCGCAACACCAGCGTGCTTTGCATTGGTGCCGGCGGGTTGGGCTCTCCCATTGCCATGTACCTGGCCGCGGCCGGCATTGGACGGATTGGCATCGTGGACTTCGACACGGTCGATTATTCGAATTTGCAGCGGCAGATTCTCCATTCCGACGCCGACGTCGGGGTTTCGAAGGCGGAATCCGCCAAGGCCACGCTGAATGCGCTGAACCCCAACGTTGACGTGGTTCTGCACAAGACGCGCATCGCCTCGGACAACGCGCTCGATCTCATCCGCCCCTACGACATCGTTGTCGACGGCACGGACAATTTCCCGACCCGCTATCTCACCAACGACGCGTGCGTGCTGCTGAAGAAGCCGAACGTCTACGGGTCGATCTTCCGGTTTGAAGGCCAGGCCAGCGTGTTCGCGCCGCATCTCGGCGGGCCGTGCTACCGCTGCCTTTATCCGGAGCCTCCGCCTCCCGGCATGGTTCCGAGCTGCGCCGAGGGTGGCGTGCTGGGAGTGCTGCCGGGCATCATCGGATGCATCCAGGCCACCGAGATTCTCAAGCTGGCGCTGGGCAAGGGCACCTCGCTCATCGGCCGCCTGCAGCTGTTCAACGCGCTGGACATGAAGTTCCGCGAGCTGAAGCTGCGTCGCGATCCGAAGTGCCCGCTCTGCGGCGATCATCCCACCATCACGGAACTCATCGACTACGAGATGTTCTGCGGTGTGGTGCCGGAGCCCACCACGCCGGGACACAATCCCGACGAGGTGACGGTCCAGGACATGAAGAAGGCGCTCGATGATCCCAAGCTGGGAATCCGCGTCATCGATGTCCGCGATCCCGATGAATACGAGATCGCCCACGTCAAGGGCGTGCCGCAGATCCCGCTCGGCACCCTGCCGCAGCGGTTCACCGAGCTGGATCCCAACACGCAGATCTATCTCCACTGCAAGTCGGGCAAGCGCTCGATGAAGGCGCTCGAATTCCTGCGCCAGCAGGGCTTCAAGTACGTGAAGTCCGTGAAAGGTGGCATCAGCGCCTGGAGCGACGAGATCGATCATAACGTGCCGAAGTACTGATTTCGGAGACCCCGGATCGAAGTTCGGAGTTGGGAGTTTCGACTTTCGACCTGCTAGCCTCCTCCCATGTCCCCGTACTGGAGGTTCGTTCCGGGCATCTGCCTGATCGTTGTCTGCGTTCCGGCCAAGGCGCAGATCGTC
>CANGMO010000366.1 GCA_947454295.1 Verrucomicrobiota bacterium
GAACCTGGGGGCAAGGGCACCCTCAAGGTGCAAGCCACCGCCTACTTGGCGTAGGCGGTATGTTCCCGGAGCCACGCGTTGTCCGGAAGACTGGACGTTCCGGGCATGCCGGCGTGTGCGGCATGGTAGTCGCCCGCGTAGGTGGGATTGGCGAATTTGTAGTCCACCCAGTTGTGCATCTCGCCATGGCCGTCGGTGAAGGTGAAGTTGGACACCTTGCCATGGTAGTTTCCAGGAACGTGATAGACGCCGGCCGTGCCGCGCATCAGAACGCCGAAATAAGGGCGGCAGACGCTCTTCGGATGAATTTCACCGAAGAGGAAGATTCCGGTGGGGTTGCGAACATCCGACGTCTTTCGCGGATTGTCGAAGAGTTCGGTGCTTCCCTGGTCACCGGCTCCGTAGGGTTCATCAATCCACCCCACCCAGGAGTTCATGCCATAGCTTCGAGGGTTGTGCAGCTGTTGCTGACCACCGCGGGGGAAACCACCGGTGTCCACTCGTGCAACGAAGCGATCTCCAGGGCAGCGAAAGCTTCCCTTGGCCTTGATGTAGGGGGCGATGAGAGAAACCTTGGGATTGACCAATCCCTCTTCGGCACCCGGCACCAGATTACTTGTTTCACGCCCCTCCACCCAAAGGCGGGGAATGAAGGAAGCCGCCGGCTTGGCAAGGCTGATGGCCGGATCCCCCAGTCCGTTCGGCGCGTAGTAGTCCTGGAAGTCCGCTGCATAGAGCAGCGACGCCAGGGCCAGCTGCTTCTCGTTGTTCAGGCAGGCCACTCCGGTCGCCTTTTGACGCGCCCGTGCCAGGCCCGGCAGGAGCATGCCCGCAAGGATGGCAATGATGGCGATCACGACCAGCAACTCGATGAGCGTGAAGCCAAGGCGGGTGCGGCGATGGGGCATGAAACGAGGGGTCAAGGGCGACAACGGTAGCGGATTCGAAGCAGGAGACAAACTGGAAGGACGCCGGGTTACGGGGTCGGCGGTCATTGGAGTCCGGTGGCCATGTTCATTCCGCCGGGTCCGGAGGTGTTGTCGGTCGGAAACCAGAACCGCTTCTTCTTTTCCGCCTCCACGCTCTGGTTGTGGTTCATCTTTTCCACGTGACCATCGGTCATCACGTAGTGCCCACGGGTATTGTGCCGGGTGGTCAGCGTTCGGCTGCCGAAGGTGGGACCGGCCTGACCCGAGTAGTCATTGGTCGCCATGAGCGCCTCCATGAACAGCATGGTCTGGGCCGGGGAAATAAAGGAGCTGGTCTCCTCCTCGTGGCACAGTCCGCAATTCATGGCGTAGCTGTAGTCACGTTTGCCGGTGTGCCCTCCGGGACCGCCGTTGTTGGACGGAACGGCGATCCGCTTGCGGGCGGCGAGATCATTGGCGTCGGTGGGGCAGAGATAGACGCGCTTGGATCCGAGATACGGATAGAGTTTCCCCGTGGAAAGATCGCCCACCTTTACGGAAAGCCAGTCGCGAAACGACGGCAGATGCCCGCGCTGGTCGGTGGCGTAGAGGATGGACCCGAGGCCGAATTGATGGAGGTTGCTGGCGCAGACGGCGGCCCGTCCCGCCTCCTTGGCCTTGGCCAGGCCAGGCAGAAGGAGGCCGGCCAAAATGGCGATGATGGCGATCACCACCAGGAGCTCAATCAAGGTGAAGGCTCCCGAAGGGGAGACCTTGGATTGGGATGGGGATTGGTCCATGGGTGCCTGGAAACGGTGTGGGATCAGAAATGGAATACCCCGGCGCGCCCGTTCCCGACAACGGCATTCTTGGCAATGGCAGCGACATTTTTTCCAAAGGCGGTCGCGTCACGACGACAATTCCCTGCGTAACGCCTGGTTGGTTGCATCGGTCATGTGGATCGCCGCACCGTTCCACAGCGTCCCCCATGTCCCAGCCCCGACAGCCCATCCCACCGCCTGCCGATCCCGGCAGCGCAGCCGTCGCGGATCCGCGGTTGCCACTGCTGTTTCTGGCTGGTGGTGCGGCGGCATTGATCTATGAGCTCGCGTGGTTCCAGTGGCTGCAGTTGATTCTCGGGCTTACCAGCGTTTCGCTCGGGCTGATTCTCGGAACCTTCATGGGTGGCATGGGATTGGGAAGCCTGCTGCTGCCGCGATGGATCCCCGTTCGACATGCTCCATTGCGCGTCGTGGCGACCCTCGAACTCGGCGTCGCCGTTTGGGCTGGGGTCCTCCTGCTGCTGGGCCCAAGTCTCGCCAGCGGCTACTCTAGGCTGGCGGGTCCGGGTGCCCTCGGGGCAACCGTGCGCGGCGGCCTGGCGGCACTGTGTCTCATCCCGCCAACGCTCATGATGGGGGCCACGCTCCCGTTGGTCAGTCGGTGCCTTGAAAACGACGGTACCCGTGCCTCTCGCATTGGCTTTCTCTACGCCTGCAATACCGCCGGGGCTGTCCTCGGCTGCCTGGTGGGCGGATTCTACCTGCTTCGGCTTCACGACATCGTCATCGCCACCACGGCGGGCATTCTGATCAACCTGGCGGCCGCGGCACTCGCATGGAGCGCCGCACCTCGGAGCCCGCTCGCATCGACCGACGAGCGTCACGATCTCCCCGCCGCGCGACCCAACGCCGGTGCCGATGCCGCCGCTCGCGAGGCGCTCTGGGTCGCCGCCCTTTCCGGGGCCACCGCGCTCGGGGCCGAAGTGGTTTGGACACGACTGATGGGCCTGGTGCTCGGCGGCACGGTGTACACGTTTTCGCTCCTGCTGGCGGTCCTTCTTGCGGGCCTGGGATTGGGCAGCGGACTGGCATCGAGCTGGTCCATGACGCACCGGAATCCCCGACTCGCCATGGCCTGGGTGCAGCTCGGGCTGGTGGTGGGAATGGTCTGGGCCGCCTGGATGATTCCCGAATCCCTGCCCCACTGGCCGATCAATCCCGCCATCTCTCTGAGCCCCTGGTACACCTTCCAATTGGACCTGCTCCGCGCCGCCTGGGTGGTGCTGCCCGCCGCGCTGTGCTGGGGTGCGACCCTGCCCGTGGCCCTGGCGGCCTTTGGGCTGGAAGCGAACGCTGGATCCGGGGACACGGCACGGCGCGTGGGAAAGGTCTACGCCGCCAACACGCTGGGATCCATTCTGGGAGCCCTCGGCTTCAGCCTGCTGGTGATTCCCTGGCTGGGGTCCCAGGGCGCGGAACGGCTTCTAATCGCGCTGGCGGTCCTCGCCGCGGGCCTGTCGATCCACGCCGCCCGACGCCGCGGCACCCCACCGCTGGGTTCAGGTTTCAGCCGTGGCCTCGTCGGTGCAGTCGCCCTGCTGGGACTCATCGCCGTGGTTCGGGTTCCCGAGACGCCCTGGGGGCTGGCCGCCTATGGCAGGTTCCTCGCGACCTATGGACCCCGTCTGGATCCGCGGGTCCGACCCGAAACCGAAACGTCATTCACCAATCCAGCGGTCGACATCCACTGCACCTATCTCGGCGAGGGCATCAACGGAAGCATCGCCGTCACCCGCTTGAATTCCGGCACCAGAAACTTCCATTCCGCCGGAAAAGTGCAGGCCTCCAACGATCCCCGCGACATGCGACTGCAGCGCATGCTGGGTCACCTCTCTGCGCTGGTGCACACCAGGCCGGAATCGATCCTGGTGGTCGCCTGCGGTGCCGGCGTCACGGCCGGATCGTTTGTGCCGCATCCCGAAACCCGGCGCATTGTCATCTGCGACATCGAACCCCTGGTGCCCGCGCGCGTCGCGCCGCAGTTCGCGAAGGAAAACTTCAACGTGATTGCCGATCCACGCACCCAGGTGGTGTCGGACGACGGACGCCACTTCATCCGAACC
>CANGMO010000367.1 GCA_947454295.1 Verrucomicrobiota bacterium
GCCTGGACTGGGAATCTCTTCGCGATTCGGTTCTGCAGGCCGGCGACACGCTCTCCACGGGACTCGGCGGCCCCTCGGTCGATCTGCTGAAGCCCCAATTCCCGGGACGGCGAACGCTCTACGGGTTCATCGACCGGCAGGATCTCCCCGTCCTTTTCCGGTCCTTCGACTTCGCCGCTCCCGATTCCTGCACCGTGCAGCGGTTTGAAACCTCGGTCCCGCAACAGGCGCTGTTCCTTCTCAACGGCCCCCTGGTTCGCGCGGAGGCGCAATACCTGGCCTCGGTGCTTCATGGGCAATCCACCGACGACGCGGTTCGGAATGTGTATCAGCGAATCCTCGCGCGATTGCCCTCGGTTTCGGAACTGGAGGTCGCACGCCGATATCTCGGCGGTGCCCCCGCCTCGCCGCGGCGAGACGGATTCTTCAGTCCTTTGGAGGAGTTCATCCACACGCTGCTTTTGAGCAACGAATTCGCGTTCATTGATTGACCCATCCCGGCCCTGCCATGAACCCGCCCCTGATTTCCCGACGCGAGATGCTCCGCACGGCCGGCATGGGATTTGGCATGCTGGGGTTTGCCTCGCTGCTGGGTGCCGCGCCCGCGGGAGGCGCTGTGACCACCAGCCCCCTCGGCGCGCGACCACCGCAGTTCCAGCCCCGGGCGCGGCGCGTCATCCATCTGTGCATGAACGGCGGGCCGTCCCACATCGACACCTTCGATCCCAAGCCGGCCCTGGCGCGGTATCACGGCAAGTCCGTCCCCGTCATGCAGCGCACCGAGCGAAAGACCGGAGCCGGATTCGCCTCGCCGTTTCCATTTCTGCGGCACGGTGCCAGCGGCATTCCGGTGAGCTCCCTCTTTCCGCACGTCGCACGTCATGTGGATGACCTGGCTGTCATCCGCTCCATGCATGCCGACGTGCCGAATCACGAGCCATCGTTCCTGCTGATGAACTGTGGCGATGGCCGCCAGGCGCGGCCCAGTCTCGGATCGTGGGTGACCTACGGACTGGGAACGGAGAATCAGAATCTCCCGGGATTCGTCGTCCTCTGCCCGGGCGGATATCCCACGGTGGCCACGCAGAACTGGCGCTCCGCCTTCCTCCCGGGTGCCTTTCAGGGAACCTACATCGACACCCAGCACCGCGAGGTTCGACGTCTGATCGAGAACATCCGGAACGACTTCCTCGCCCCGGGTCGCCAGGCCGGACAGCTGGAATTGCTGCGTGAGTTGAACCGAGCGCACCTCCGCGAGCGCGACGCGGATCCCCAACTGGAGGCCCGCATCCAGTCCTTCGAGCTCGCCTATCGCATGCAGACCGAGGCGACAGATGCCTTTGATGTGGATCGCGAGCCGGCTGCTGTACGCGACGCCTACGGCAACACCACCTATGGCCGCCAGCTGTTGATGGCCCGCCGCCTCCTCGAACGCGGCGTGCGCATGGTGCAGGTCTGGCAGGGTGCGGGTCAGCCCTGGGACGCCCACGACAACCTGGAGTCAAACCATCGCAACCTCGCCGCCGAATGCGACCGTCCCATCGGCGCCCTGCTCACCGACTTGAAACAACGCGGAATGCTCGAGGACACCCTCGTAATCTGGGGCGGTGAATTCGGGCGGACGCCCACCATGGAAATGCCCACGCCGGGTGTTTCCACGCAGGGAAACGGCCGCGATCACAATCACTACGGCTTCTCCATGTGGATGGCCGGCGGCGGCGTGCGCGGGGGAACAATCCATGGCGCCACCGACGAACTGGGCTGGGCCGCCACCGAGAAGCCGGTGCACGTCCACGACCTGCACGCGACCATTCTCCATCTCCTGGGGTTTGATCACGAGAAGCTGACCTACCGACACGCTGGACGCGATTTCCGCCTGACCGACGTCGCCGGCGAGGTCGTTGGCGACCTGATCGCCTGAGCCCTCCGCGAGCGCGTTCGACTACGCGAGAATGTTCTTCACCACCTGACCATCGACGTCCGTGAGCCGCCGCTCCAGTCCGTTGTGGTAGTAGGTGAGGCGCTCATGATCGAGGCCGAGGAGGTGGAGAATGGTCGCGTGGAAGTCGTGCACGGTGACGATGTTCTCCACCGCCTTGTAACCGAATTCGTCGGTGGAACCGTGGCTGAACCCCTTCTTCACCCCGGCTCCCGCCATCCAGGTGGTGAAACCCGAGGGATTATGATCCCGGCCCTTGGCGCCCTTCTGGAAGGTCGGCATCCGCCCAAATTCCGTGCACCACACCACCAGCGTGTTCTCCAGCAGCCCGCGCTGTTTGAGATCGATCAGAAGCGCCGCGGTCGGCTTGTCGAGCACCGGTCCGTGCAGACTGTACTGGCCCTGAAGGTCCTTGTGACCGTCCCAATTGCTCACGCCCTCGCCGCCCGTCTGATACGCGCCGTTGAACACCTGCACGAATCGCACCCCCTTCTCCACCAGCCTGCGCGCCAGGATGCAGTTCCGCGCATAGGCGGCGCGGGTCTCGAGGATCTTGGATCCGCCTTCATCCGCACCGTACAGCTTGAGAATGTGGGCCGGTTCGTTGGACAGGTCGGCCACCTCGGGAATCGTCAGCTGCATCCGCGCCGCCAGCTCGTAGCTCGCGATGCGCGCGGCCAGCTCGGAATCGCCCGGAAACCGCGCCGCATGCTGCTCGTTCAATCGCTGCAGGAATCCACGAGTCGCCCGATCGCGATCCGAGGCGATCGAACCCGGCCGGGCGAGATTGCGAATCGGATGCGTGGCATTGAATTCGGTGCCCTGAAAGGCCGCGGGCAGAAACCCCGGGGCCCAATTGTTCACGCTGTTCTGCGGCTTCCCGCGGTGATCCGGAATCGCCACGTAGGCCGGTAGTGATTGATCCGCACTCCCGAGCGCATAGGTGACCCACGCACCGAGGCTGGGAAATCCATCCAGCGTGTTGCCGGTGGACATGTAGTTCTCCCCGGGGCCGTGGGTGTTGGTCTTGCCCTGCATTGAATGGATGAAGCACATCTCATCGGCCAGCGCGCCGAGATGCGGCACCAATTCGGAAATCATCTTCCCCGACTTGCCGCGCGGCTTGAACTCCCACGGACTGCGGGTCAATGCCCCCTGCTCTCCCTGGAACGTGATGAGCTTCTCCTGCCCCGGCATGGGCATGCCGTGACGCCGGATCAATTCCGGCTTGTAGTCGAAAGTGTCCAGATGACTGCACGCCCCGCTGCAGAAGATCATCAATACGTTCTTTGCCTTGGGCTCGAAGTGCGACTTGCGCGGGGCGTACGGGCGCCCGGGCTCAATAACCGGGCGCAGCGGCTCCAGCCCCGACACGGTCGCGCCGAGCAGCCCTTGGCGTGACAACAGATGGGCTAGCGCGATCGAGCCCAGGCCGATGCCCGCATCCCCGAAAAACCGGCGGCGGTTCAGCATCGGACTTCCCAGCGCTGGCAGTGGATCGCTCATTGGGGGGTGAATCGATTGAACCTCAGGGAATGAAGACGAACTCGCTCGAATTGAGGACCGCACGGCACAGCGCCGGCAGTCCCTGCGACGTCACGAACGCCGCCGCATCCGCAGCCTCGTGGCGGTCGGGCTCGCGATTGTAGGCCAGCACCCAGGCCCGCCGGATCTGCGCGGGCACCTTTTCCCCTGCCTCGCGGCGGAGCCGGCTGGCAAACTGATCCGCCTCATCGAGCACGAACTGGCTGTTGAACAGGTTCAGCGCCTGGAGCGGGGTCGTGGACATGCTGCGCTTCGGGGTGACCAGGCTGCCGTCCGGGCAATCAAAGGCACCGAAGATGCCGTCCTGTTCCATGCGCACCTTGAAGGC
>CANGMO010000368.1 GCA_947454295.1 Verrucomicrobiota bacterium
ACTTCTTGGCATTGGCGCCGACGCCCGGCTTGAGGAAGGCGTGCTCGTAGGCCCAGAAGCTGTAGTTGCCGTTCCAGACGTTGGAGACGCTGAAGGGCACGCCGTTGAACGTGAGAAGATTCGCGCCGCCGTTCACGCCATTGGCGTCACTGATGCCGAGATACGAGAGCGAGGGGTTCGTCGCGCCCGCCACCTTCAGGACGGCCGCCGCGTTGCCGCCGGAGGAGAATCCGGTGCTCTGGACGAAGCTGGTGCCCACCGTGCCGCCGGCGCCGTCGAGTTGCCACAGCTGCGCATCGGCATTACCGCCGTAGCCGCAATCCGCCTGCGTTGTGATGCGGGTGCCCGACAATTTGTTGCGGCCGACCAAGTAGATGTCCTGGGTCTGGCTCAGGTCGCCGGTGAACTGGCCGATGGGCAGGTCGCCGGTCGCGAGAAACTGCTGCGCGAGCTGGTGGGTGATGTTGCTCACCGTGGCCGGCGTGGTGACGCTGCGCACCCAGGCGAAGCTTACGATTCCGACCTTGGTGTCGGCGAGCGTCGGAGAGGTGTAGTCGGTGGTGGACTGGAACACGTCGGAGAACGCGATGTCCGCCGGACCGGAAACCGTGTTGGTGTCCCCAGCATTCGAAGAAGAGAGGAACACTTCATTGTTCCCGAGGGTGAGCGACTGGATACCTTCAACCGAGCCGCTGTAGCTGGTGCGGACGGTCACCGTCTGGGCGCCGAAGAGGGCGGGGATGGTGCCGGCGAAGGTCACCTGATTCTTGCCGCTCGCGTCGTGCGCGGGATTTTGGCCAGACAGATTGCCGCCGTAGAGATTGCGGATCGCCGCGTAGGTCGTGGCCCGGAAGGCGGTCGAGCCGGTGATGCGGATTTCCACCTGCGCTTGCACGGCAAGGGTGAGGCCGGTCGCGGCGGTGGCGAGGACTACGGTCTTGAGGAGTTGGTTCATGTGGTGAATCGAGTTGGAATGAGAGGGATGTCGCGCTGCGAATAGGTGCTTTGGAAACGGGGAACGGATGGTTCGAGTTCGTCGAGAGGACTGGGGAGTTCCGGTGGTTGCTTGCGGTCTGCTGTTCACGGATCGCTGATTGCCGATTACCGATTGGCGGCACCGCGCCGGCTCGCGCCGACCAGTGCGAACACTCCCAGACCCACGAGAGCCCAGGTGCCGGGTTCGGGGACCGAGGTGGCGGTGAAGGTCAGCGAGCCGGAGCCGGTCAGACGGAAGTAGCCGAGGTTCTGGGCGTCGCCGGATCCCGGGGTGACCTGATAAAGATCGAGGCGAACCGCGTCGCCGTTGCTGAACACCGCGGGAGTGTGGCCTTCAACATTTCCCTGGAAGGTGTTGTTGAAGTTGCCCACGGCGCCGTTGCCCGAGGTGCCGCTGCCCACCCACCGGCCGTAGCTGTCGCCATCGGCCGACGGAATGAGAATGGTGCGGGCATCGATGCTGGCGACATTCACGCTGCCGTAGCTCACGGCGAGATTGCCCATCGTCTGAATCTTGGCGGCGGTGTTGCCGAGGCCGAAGGAAGACTGGCGGGACCAGGGGTCGCTCGCCGTGCTCAGATCGGGGCTCTCCTTGGTGACCCAGAGGGTCTGGACCGGATGATCCGCGTTGGCATTGGCCGCGCTGCGGAGGGTGCCGGTGACCGAGTACTGGAGGCCCGAGAAACTGGAGAGACCGCCAAAGGCGCGGCTGGAGGCGATGAACATCGATGCGGCATTGCCGACCGAGAAGGTCGAGCCGGGCTGCGCATTGTAGAACTGCGCCGCCGGTCCCAGATTCATCAGCACCGTGGTGGCGCCGCCGGTTTTGCGAAAGCCGAGAAGCAGGTCGGTGTCGCTGTAGGTGAACGACTGGCCCACTGCGGGCAGAACGAAGGTACAGAGGGCGAGGCCTGCCAGCGCTGCGGGAGCGAGGGAGAGGCGTCCGGCCCGGACGTCGTTGAAGATCATGGGTTCGGTGGGGTTGGCTGACGAGATGTGTGTTGGCTGCGAACCCCGCAGAATCCGGTCCCGCGAGGCCCGGTGATTCTGCCCGATGCTCCATTTGGCACCGTCAGTTCGAGGTCATCGGTTAACGCTTTTCCGCCGGAACACCGGGGCCTCTCCGTGACGGCTTCTCCTCGTGATCTCAACGGGGTTCGCGATGCGCTCGGGGGATTGTGGCGGTTGCGTGACGCCGAAGTTCACGGCGTCACGCAGAGGTAACGCGGGGCCTCAGGGCGTGGCGCGGACCGCATAGAAGGCGGCGGCGCTGTCGTTGGTGTCAGTCAGAGTGACCGCGTTGCCGGTTCCCGCCGCCGGGGAACCGACCGCGCTCCACGCGGCGGGCGCGCCGTCGAGACCGGCTGGGGCTCGGAGCAGGGTGTATTGCGCGGTGGACACCGTGGTGAAGGTCACCGAGGTGGTGCTGCCGCTGCGCGTGATTCCAGTAATGGCTGGCGACGGGGCGGGCTGCGTGGCGCCGCCGGCGGCAGTGAAGGTGAGGGTGCCGTTGGGCTTGAAGTCGAACCAGCCGAGTGCGAGCGCGTCACCGGTTCCCGGGCGAATCTCAAAGAAATCCAACCGCAGCGGGGTCGCGGAGGTTGCAAAATCGGAGGGAGTGACGCCTTCGATGTTTCCCTGAAAGGTTCCCTTGAAGTTGCCCGCTCCAAGGTAGGCGCCGTAGCCGTTTTGGTAGCCTGCAGGCGTGACCACGGCCGACGGGGTGTTGAGGGCGCCGGGCGCATTCAGGCTGCTGTAGCTGGCGATGCCGCTGCCGACGCTGGTGATTTTGGCGGCGGTGCCGCCGAGGCCGAAAGCGGACTGGCGCACCCAGGGATCCGCAACCACCGCGGCATCCGCACGCGGTGCCGTCACCCACAGCGTTTGCGCCGGGCGGAGCGGGTCGCCCGCATTGCGCGCCGCGCCAAACACCGCCACGCCCACGCCGTCCAACCCCGCCACCGTGGCGGTCAGTTGTGCGGGGGTGAACTCGCTGATGGAAACGGTGCTTCCCGGTGCCGCGGAATAGAAACGCGCGGCGCTGCCGAGGTTGACCACCAGTTCCGAGGAGCCGCCGGCCTGGCGAATTCCCAGCAGGATATCCGGCGGATTGTTGGTGTACTGGTACAGGAAGGGAGCGGCCTGGACCACGCACGCTGCGGTCAACGTGGTGAGGGCGGCGGAAATTTGAAGGGACTTCATGGGATGTGTGTCAGTCGATCGACAGTCCCGGCAGAGTATCCGCCACTCGGGAGTTCACCCTCGTTTTGCGGCCACGACATGTCGGTTATCAGCCGTGAGGATTTCCGCCGCCCTGGCGCCTGTGTGGCCGGGGTTGGGGGCGGGCATGTCCGACGTGACGGCCCCAAACTGTTTGAATTGTTGCCGGCTCGTCACTTGAAGCGGGCGGCTTCAGGACCTAATCGGACCACGTGCTCCGTTTCCTCACGGCGCTCGTGATCGCAATCGCCGCCCTGTCCCAGGCGGTTGCATCCGAGCTGATCCTCACCGGCATCTCCGCCTCCGGGGGAACCGTGCGCGCCTTTTTCTTCACCTCCGGCGGCGCCTCCACCTTTTCGCTCCTCCAGCATGAGGAGTACGCAGGGATTCGGTTCGAGCGGCTCAACCGGAGAACGCAGCAGGTCTGGATCGTGGAATCCGGCCAGGGACGCTGGATGGGGCTGGGGGATCCCAAGGCTTCAGCAGGCGCGCCGTGCAGCACCCCTCGGGGGGGCGGATCTGCGGGGAGCTTCGAAACCGCGGCACCGACGGATGCAGGGGCCACCGCGTCGACTCGGCGCCCCGGGTTCCTTAC
>CANGMO010000369.1 GCA_947454295.1 Verrucomicrobiota bacterium
ATGCCGGGACCAATGTGATTGCGGTGCGGGTGCTGAATACGGCGTTGTCGAGTGATCAGCTGTACTTCGCCATCTACCTTGACGGTTCGAGGGACCGGACGCCGCCGATGGTGGACCGCCTGGTTCCGGAGCCCGAGACGGTCCGCAATTCGCTCAGCCAGATCGAGGTGGTGTTCTCCGAACCGGTCACGGGCGTGGACGCTGCGGACTTGCTGGTGAACGGCGAGCCGGCGACCGCGGTGACGGAGCCGGCGGCCGGGAATTTTGTATTCACCCTGCCGCCGGTGAAGCCCGGCGTGGCGACGGTGTCGTTTCGGACGGACCACGGGATCACCGATCGATCCAGCAGCTCCAACGCCCTCGTCTCCACCGGCCCCTGGAAATACTTCATCGATCCGGCGGCCCGACTGGAGTCGATCCGCATCACCGAATTCCTGGCCGACAACGGGCGTGGCATTCGCGACGAGGACGGCAGCCGCGAGGACTGGATTGAACTGCGCAACCTCGGCGCGGAGCCGGCTTCGCTGGAGGGCTGGGGATTGGGGCTGGATCCCGGTGGTGCGGGCCGATGGAAGTTTCCCGCCCGGGTGATGCAGCCGGGGGAATACCTGGTGGTCTTTGCCAGCGGGAAGAACCGGACGGAGGCAACCGGGACCTTGCACACGGATTTCAAGCTGCCCAAGGCCGGAGGCACCCTGCTGCTTTTCAAGCCCGACGGCACCGTGGCCGGAGGGTTCCCGTCCTATCCGCCCCAGGTGCAAGATCGGTCGTACGGGACGGTGATCGGAAACTCTGGGGCTCAGGGATTCTTCGTCACGCCGACCCCCGGGGGGCCAAATTCGGATGGTGGCATCGGCTTTGCCTCGCCGGTGTTGTTCAGCGCGTCCAGCCAGTCGTACTCCGGTGCGCTGTCGCTCACGCTGCACACCAGTGATCCGACCGCGGCCATTCACTACACGCTCGACCAATCGGAGCCGGTGGAATCATCGCCGGTGTATTCGGCGCCCCTGGTGCTGGCCAAGATGACCATGGTCCGTGCTCGGGCCATCGCGCCCGGATTGCTGCCGGGTCCGGTGCACACGGAATCATACTTCCCGGTGGCACCGAGCCTCGCGTCCTTCACCTCCACGTTGCCGGTGATCGTGATCAATGATTTCGGCGGCGGTCGTCCTCCACTGGGCTACCGCATTCCCTCGCACCTGCAGGTATTTGAACCCGGAGCAGACGGCGTGACGCGGCTCCTGACGCCCCCGACCCTGACGACGCGTGCGGGGATTGCGACCCGCGGATCGAGCACCGCGGGTAATCCGAAGCCGAACCTGCGTCTCGAATTTTGGGACGAAGCGGAGCAGGACCGCAAACTGCCGCTGCTGGGGCTGCCCGAGGAGGCGGATTGGATTCTGTATGCGCCGGGAGGATTTGATCCGGCCCTCATCAACAATGCCTACGCGCACGAACTGAGTCGCAGCATGGGCCGCTATTCACCGCGAACCCGGTTTGTGGAGGTCTTTCTGGTGACCGACGGGGACGGACCGCTCACCTCGGCTCAGTACGGCGGCGTGTACGTGCTGGAGGAGCGGATCGAACTCGGGAAGTCGCGGGTTGATGTGGACCGCGTGGCCCCGGGGGCGACGACGGAGCCGGAGGTGACGGGCGGCTATCTCTTCAAGATTGACCGGGCCAGTGGCAGCGAAGGCGTTGTGAACACGATTCGCCAGCAGGTGCTGGTGCTGGAGCCGTCGGGATCGGAACTCACACCGCCGCAGCAGACCTGGCTGAACACCTACTTCAAGTCGTTCGAAACGGCGCTGTATGGCGTGAACTTTCGCGATCCGGTCCTGGGATTCCGCCCCTACGTGGATGCGCCTTCGTGGATCGACCATCATTTGATCAACGTGCTGCTGTTCAACGTGGATGCGCTCCGGCTGAGCGCCTTCTTCTATAAAACCCAGGGAGGCCCGCTTGCCTTTGGACCGCTTTGGGATTTTGACCGTGCGATGAGGTCGACGGACGGCCGGGATTTTTCTCCGCGCGTGTGGCGGAGTCAGACCGGGGATTTGGGCACTGACTTCTTCAACTACATCTGGTGGGCGAAGCTTTTTCGCGATCCGGACTTCTTCCAGGAATACACCGACCGCTACCAGCAGCTTCGCCAGGGAGCGTTCAGCCTGGCTGCGTTGCATGAGCTGGTGGACCGGCTTTCGTCGCAGGTGGCCGAGGCGCAGCCCCGGGATGCTGTTCGCTGGGGCAACCACACCCGCGGTGGCTATGCGAAGGAGATTCGTGATCTGAAGGCCTGGATCTCGAACCGGGTGGACTTCATGGACAATCAGATGGTCCGGCTTCCAATCGCCCGCACCAATTCCACGTCGAGCGGCTTGATGCTCGATTTCGAGACGGCCGCCGGGCTCACGGTGTACGTGACCACCGATGGAACCGATCCTCGTGCCCCCGGCGGCGACATTTCCCTGCGCGCCCAGACGTGGAACGGATCGCTTCAAGTGCGCAGCAACCTGCTGGTGACGGCCCGGGCCTTCTCGGCGACCGCAGTGGGTTCCACCGGCATCAACAATCCGCCGCTTGCCAGTCACTGGTCAGCTCCGGTGAAGGTGGTGCTCCAAGTCGGTGCCTCCCCGCTTCGGATCACGGAAATCAATTTCAATCCCGGGAAAGACACAGCGGTGGGAGATGAACAGGAGCTGGAGTTCATCGAACTGTGGAATGCCTCCGCAGCATCGGTGGATCTATCGCATTTCCGGATCCGGGGTGGTGTTCAATTCGATTGGCCGCGCGATGCCTCGTCGATCGTGCCCGCTGGCTCGCGGGTCCTCGTGGCGCGAAATCCGGCGCTGCTTCGCCAGCGGATTTCCGGTCTGACCGGGGCCTTTGGTCCATACACCGGGCATCTTTCCAACAGCAGCGATGTTGTGGAACTTCAGGATGAGGTGGGTGTCGTGGTGCAGCGGCTCGAATACAGCGATGCGTGGGTGCCGGCTGCCGACGGTGGCGGATACAGCCTCGTTCCGGCCTTTGAAGGTTCCGATGATGCGAGTTTCCTTGCCGCTTCGAACTGGGTGCGGAGCGCGCTTCCGGGTGGTTCTCCGGGCACGCTGGACGGATCGACCATTCCTGACATGGCACCGACGGTGCAGACGGTCCCGTCGGGCATTCGCCTGCGGTTCGTTGGTGCGCGAGGACGCGCCTATACGGTCTCGGCCAATGACGACCCGACCCGGCAAGCGGGATGGAAGGTGGTGACCACTCTCACCGCGCCGACGGGAACTGGCGTCCTGGAGTGGTCTGAGCCGGCATCAGGATCGACTCGATTCTACCGCGTCACCGCGCCCTGAGGCTGGATGACCGAGGCCCGTTCCAGGAGTGGGGCGGAGGGAGTTGGCGTCGCCGCCGCTTGAGTGCGTCCAAGCACTAGGATATTGGCTCGTGCTACCAATCGTCGCGCCGGCGAGTTTACCGATCGTGGAGAGAAATCGGGCGTGATCGATGCTTGGGGCGATACGACCCGGAGCGTTGAGAGGCGGCACTTTCGTGCGCCACTGGTTCCCTGATCTGCGCGTGAGATTCGGGAGAGTGCATTTGGGTACAAGCTGCCGCTAAAAGGCTAATGGCAATTCTTGCGAAAGGAATGTCAGGAAGTTCCCGACTCCCCTCTTGACCAACGGGATCCGACCACTTATCACGCCATCCCAGCCGTCAGTTCCCCCTCCGACCACCCTAGCCCAACCCCCCGACCCTATGACGAAGCGTGACCGTGTCGTGCGCATTGCCGCCGAGACTGGCCTG
>CANGMO010000370.1 GCA_947454295.1 Verrucomicrobiota bacterium
CGCCGCCCACGCGCACCGGCGCGTGCTCGCTTCCGAGCCAGCCGGCCCAGTTGCCGGCCTTGAAGGTCTCGAACTCGTTGCCGCCGGGAATGGGGTCGATGAAGACAAAGTTCGGAATCGGCGAATCCAGCTGGCCGATGGCGTGCGAGATGGCGCTGCCCAGGGTGGGACGCGTGAACCCGGCGCGCTCCGGATTGCCGCGCTGCAGCAGCGTGATCGCCTGAAGATGCTCGGTCTGCGCCGTCTTCATGCTGCGGACGATGTTCAACCGGTCCGCAATCCCCGCGCATCGCGGCATCAGCGAGGAGAAATGAATCCCGGGAATCGCCGTCGGGATGCTGCCGAACGGTCCGCCGCTTGGGCGTCCGGGCTTGGGATCCCAGGTCTCGAACTGACTTGGCGCCCCGCAAAGCCACAGCAGGATGCACCGCTTCTGGGTCCGCTTCACGTCGGCGGCAAAGCCGGGGTTCTGGAAGAGTCCGCTGAAGCTCGCCACCGACGCCGCGCCGCCCGCCAGTCCCTTCAGGAACAGGCGGCGGTGCAGCACGTGCTCATCGGTCCGACACGCCCCGGGTGCGGGTTCGTTGGAGGAGTCGATGCGGTTCATGGCGTCGCCGTGGGTGGATTTCACGGGAGGGTGAGGAATTCAGCACTGGTGAGCAATGCCCAGAAGAGGTCGGACACGCCGGCCACGGCGTTGGTCGCGGCAGCGCCAGTTGCGGGCTTCAGCAGTGCCATCGCGGCCTGCAGTTCCTCGCCGTCCGCCGCGCGACCATAGACCGAGAGGAAGGTCTGTCGGACCCGTTCGGCCGGATCGGACAGAGCGGCGATGCGTTGAATGGCGCCGCCGTCCACGGGCTGCAGCAACTCCGCGAAGGCCGGCGAATTCGCCAGAAATTGCGCCTGCTGGAAGGTGGCGTTGTAGTCGCGCGGCAGCACGTCGGGCAGGGCCTGCACCACGGCGCGACGCAGGGTGTCGTGGTCGGTCGGCCGGCCGGTGGCGATGCACCAGGACCGGGCAATCTGCTCCGCGGTGAGCGGCCGTTCCGGCGCGGAGGCAAAGGCCTCGGGTAGGGTGCCGCCGGCCGACAATCCATAGACGCGGCTCAGCAGAATGCCGCGCAGGAACTGCCGGATGTCGTAGTGATGCGCCTCAAAGTCTGCGGCAAGGGCGTCGAGCAGCTCTGGATGGCTCGGCGGATTCCGGCCGTTCATTTCATCGGCTGGATGCACCAGTCCGCGGCCAATCAGCGCCGCCCACATGCGATTGACGAAGGCGCGGGCGAGCAGGGGATTGCCGCGCGTCGCGGCGTCGGCGAACGCGGCGCGACGCGACTGCTTCGGCACACGGCCTTTGGCCTTGGGATCGACGTACAGGTCGTCGGAGTCGGTCTCCTTCTGATCCGCCGCCGGCCGTGCCTCGTCCACCTTGCGGCCGTTGAGCAACAGCACCACGGCGGGCTGCGATTCCTTCTTCAGATTGGTGAAATTGATGAACCCGCCGATCGCGGACTCCGCGACGTCACTGCCCCCCTCGACGTTTTTGCTGCGATTGAAGGCGGCGACGAGTCCCCAATAGTGCGCCTGCTTGATCTCGCGGGTGAGGGGATGGTCGTGGCACTGCGCGCAGTCGATTTTCGTTCCATAGACGAGGGGTGCCACGGCCTCGGCGATCTGCTGATGCTCGTTGCGTCGCTCGTAGAGAAACCAGGAGGCGCCTTTGTCCTCGGGACGCGACGGGCGCCCGACCAGCATCGCCCGGACCGTCTCATCCCACGGCCGATTTTCGCGGAATGCGGTTTCGAGGAAGGTCCACCAGCCATTCTGACGGCGTCGGTCCTCATGGGAGGCGCGCTTGGGGCGTCCCATGAGGAACACATCCCACAACTCACGCATGCGCACCGGGTATCCGGGCGCCGAGAGTAATTGATCCACCAGCGAGGCATGCCGCGTGGCCGCCGGGGCGGCAAGAAACTCGGCGACCTCGGCTGCCGTGGGAATGCGTCCGGCGAGATCCAGGTATACCCGGCGGCACCAGAGCGACTCGCTAACCGCCGGCGCCGGCTGCAGACCGCGCTGACTCCAGCCATCGGCGATCCAGCCGTCGATCGCCGCGGAAACGGAGTCGAAATGGCGCGCAGCGCTTGGGGCAGCGGCGGTGGCGGGAGCTGGATTCTTGAGCGCCTGGATCCACTGGGCGATGGTATCGCGATCGGCATCCGCCAGCTGCTTCTTGGGGGGCATGTGGGGATCGGCGCCCGGCGCGAGATTGCGGACGAGACGGCTCTTTGCGGCATCGCCCGGCACCACCACCGGCCCCTCATCTCCGCCCTTGAGCACCGCCTCCGGACGATCGAGTTCCAATCCGCCCTTCTGCTCCAGCGGCCCGTGGCACTTCACGCAGTGCAGATCCAGCAAGGGACGGACCTTCGAGGCCCACAACTGGTCCGCGCTCTCGCTGTGGACGCGGAGGCCCGAAGCGAGTGCAAGTCCCAGTGCGATGGAGGCGAGGCGACGCATGTGCCCGAACAACGGCGGAGGCTAGCGGGCGAGCGATCGCATCGGCAATGGTCCTTGTGGCAAATGCTCGACTATTTCGCGGTGGAAGGCGGGGTGTTCCGGCCGAGAAGACGGTCCACGGTGGGAAGGATGGCCCGGGCCCAGGCATCGGCGCCGGCCTGGTTCGGATGAAGCAGGTCGGGCATGAGGTCGGTGTTGATGCTGCCGTCGGGCCGGAGGAACACGGAATTCACATCCAGCCAGAACACATTCCGGTTGTCGGCGAGGGAGCGGGTGAGCAATCCGGCCTGGTTCACCGTGGCCAGGCACTGTTCGCTGCCGTGGAAGACCCGGGCCGCGTAGCCGGGCTGCCAGTCACCGCCACGGGGGAAAATGCGGAGGATGAGAATCTTGGTCGTGGGATGACGCTCTCGAATGAGTTTCACGATGGCGCGAGTGCCGTCGAGAATCTGCTCCGCGGTGTGGACGTTCTTGAAGTTGCGGTCAGCGGTGTTGTTGGTGCCGAGGAGCAGCACCGCAACCTTGGGCGATTCCTGAAAGTCCAGCTCACCGTTCATCAGGTTCCACAGGATGTTCTCCGTACGGAACCCGGAGTATCCGAGATTGATCGCCTTCCGGGGGGCGTAGTAGCGGGCCCAAACCTCCTTGAGCGAGTCGTAGATCGACCCCGGCATCTCGCCGACGCTGTGAGTGATCGAGTCGCCGATCATGGCCAGCTCGTAGTGACCGGACCGGACCGCGGCGACCTTCTGTGCATGACGGTCGCTGCGCGCCTCGGTGGGGTAATCGGCATCTCCCGGGACGGGCGTGCGCCGTGGGGCGTTGGACGTCGTGGAACAGGATGCCATGAGCATCGAGATCGAAATCAGGAAGGCGGGGGACAGGCGCATGGTTCGGCGAACTATTCGCCATTCGGCCGCCGGGAAAAGGCGAAACCGATTTCCCGCAGAAGGAATCCCAGCGGCCCGTGGGGACTACTTCGGGCTGGTAGCCGCATCGGAATCCATCAGGGCGAGGTCGGCGAACGCCGCCCGGGCGGCACCTCGGTTTCGCGGATTGGATGCCACCAGTCTGTACTGGACGCGTGCGAGTTCCGGCCGCTTGCCGTCGCGCAACACGCGGGCGAGTTCGAGCCGTGTGGCATCCTCGTAGGTGGCGAGGGTGATTGCCTTGACCAGAAGATCCGTCGCCCGCTGGAGATGTCCCCGTGCGTGCTCAGCCCGCCCCAGCAAGTCGTAGGCAGGGACGAAGTCCGGGCGAAGACGGAGACACTCCTCCAGC
>CANGMO010000371.1 GCA_947454295.1 Verrucomicrobiota bacterium
GCGGCAACCGTGTCGATGTGCACCTCAACGGCGAGGAGGTCATCCACGACGCCGAATTGCCGGGACTTCCCGAACGAGGGCCCATTGGCCTCCAGCACGAGCATGGTCGACTGCAGGTCCGCAATGTGTTCCTGCGCGAGCTGCCGGCGCGCTAAGGCACGGGCTTCAGGCCGATGATGCGATGGTTCTCACTGTCGCCGACCAGCAACGTGCCGTCGCGATCCAGGAAAACCCCGTGGGGGCGCTTCAGGCACGATTGGGTCGGATCGGAGGGGAGGCCGGAACCCGAAGTGCCATTGCCGATGACGGTGTCGAGGGTGCGCGTGCCAGGGCGGTATCGGCGGATGGCGTGATTCTCGGTATCGGCAATGAACACCGTGCCATCGGAGGCCACCGTCAGGCCTTTTGGTCCGTTCATCCGGGCGGCGGATCCGGTTCCGTCCTGATGCCCGCGCCGTCCGTCGCCGGCCAGCAGATGAATCGTCTGGGTGACGTGGTCGAAGCGGAAGAGCTGGTTCCCTTCACGGGTCACGAGCAGGAGGTTGCCCTCGCGATCGAAGTCGATGGATCGCGGCCCACTGAGCGGGGTTCCCGCGATGGGAGATCCCTCTGGGGTTGGACCGGGTTTTCCGGTGCCGGCAAAGGTGGTGATGAGGCCGGTCTTCGCATCCACCCGACGCAGCACGTGATTGCCGATATCGGCGATGAACAGGTCGCCCGCCGGATTGAGTTGAATGCTGATTGGCCCGTTGAAGCGGGCCTGCGTGGCCGGTCCGCCATCGCCGGAATAGCCCTTTTCCCCGGTTCCGGCGTAGGTGGTGATTCTCCCGGACTTGGGATCATACCGGCGGATGACCTGATTGCCGGTGTCGGCGATGAACAGCGCTCCTGAACGGTCGAATCGCAGTTCGTGCGGATTGTTGAGCTTGGCCTTGAGAGCGGGTCCGCCATCGCCTGCGTAGCCGGAGCCGACGGTTCCAATCGGCGTTTGAATCGTGCCGTTTGGGGCGATGCGCCGGATGACATGCGCCTCGTAGTCGGCGAACCACAGCGCCCGATCGGGCCCGCGGACGAGTCCGAAAGGATTGTTCAGCGACGCCTTCAGCGCCGGGCCGCCATCCCCATCACAGCCGACGGTCCCATTCCCGGCCACCGGATGCAGCGCCGCCGCGGCACAGCGGGTCGCAACAAGGAGGCAGGTGAGCAGGGGAAGGATGGGGTTCATGGTCGGGACGTGGGTGATGGCGCGACGCTACCTGGTTCCCGCGCCGACGGAAAACCGATTGTGCGTGGCGCCACGGTCTTCCTGATGCGTTGGATCGCTTCTTCCAGTCGGCGGAAGCGTCGTGAATGCGGACGGCTTTTCCATGGTCAACCTGCCGATGCCGGTTCAGATTGTTCCCATGATCTCCCGCACTGTCCGTGGCGCCGCCGTGTTCCGGTGGGCGCTTGGCGTTGCGTGGATGTGTGGCGGCGTTGCGGTGGCGCTGGCTGAGGTGGCGTCGCCCTCTGCTCCGGTGGATCCGCCGATCGCTGCCCGCCCGGTGCCGTCGTTTCGACACGAGGTGGAGCCGGTGTTGACGCGGCTGGGCTGCAATCAGGGCGCCTGTCACGGGAAGCTCGCCGGTCAAAACGGGTTCAAACTTTCCCTGCGCGCCTATGCGCCGGAACTGGACCATGCGTGGATCACCCGGGACGTGCAGGGAAGGCGCATCAATCCGGCGGATCCCACGAATTCCCTGCTGGTGACCAAGGCGGTGGGCGCCACGCCTCATGAGGGCGGCGTCCGCATGACGCCGGGGGATGCGTATCATCAGTTGTTGGTCGACTGGATCGCAGCGCGCGCCCCGGGCCCCAAGCCTTCGGGAGAGGAGCCGGAACCGGTTGCCCTCGAACTCACGCCGGCGGACGGTCGATTGACCCTCGGGCAGACCGTCCAGCTCAAGGCCCAGGCACGCTGGTCGGACGGCAGCGTGCGCGACGTCACCTGGCTGACGCAGTTTTTCTCCAACGAGGAAACCACCGCCTCGGTGACGCCCACCGGTCAAGTGGTGGCCGCCCGATTCGGTGCCACCTCGATTCGTGCGCATTTTGACGGCCTCGTCTCGGTGGCGCGCATGGTCATCCCTTCGACCAACGCCGTCGAATCGTGGAAGTACGCGCGCCGGCAGAATCCCCTGGATGACGCGGTGTTTGCCCAGCTGGAGTCCCTGCACATTCCGCCATCGCCCCGCTGTGACGACGTGACCTTCCTGCGGCGGGCCATGCTCGACACGCTCGGCACCTTGCCCACGCCGGCGGAGGTGTCGGCCTATCTCGCGGATGCCCGGCCCGACCGGCGGAAGCGGCTGGTCGAGTCGCTGTTCTTGCGGCCGGAGTTCGTGGATTACTGGACGCTTCAGCTCGCCGATCTCCTGCAGAATCGGAAGGAGCGGGATCACGATGTCCGGGGTACCAAGGGGGTCCGGGCGTTTCACGCGTGGCTGCGATCGCAGGTGGCCGCCAACCGTCCGTGGGACGTACTGGTTCGGGACCTGCTGACCGCGCGTGGGGACGTCGGGAGTTCTCCGGCGGTGGGTTATTTCGTGACCTTGTACGGCGAAAAGACTCCGGTGGAATCGGAGATCACCGATGCGGTCGCCCAGGCGTTTCTGGGAACCCGCATCGGATGTGCCCGCTGCCACAACCACCCGCTGGAACGCTACACGCAGGATGATTTCTACCAGTTCGCGGCCTTCTTCGGAAAGACGTCGCTGGATCGTCAGGAACTCGGAGCAGGCAGGACCTCGCTCGCCTTGGAAAGCCGCGATGGGCGGGATCGACGCAAGCGGATGGAGGAAGCCAAGGCACGGCTGGACGCGGCACAAGTGCGGCTCCTGCAGGCGGGGCAGGGCAAGGATGCCGAGGCCATTCGCCGGGAGTTTGCCGACCGCCAGCGGGAATTCGCCGAGCGGAAGCGGGAATGGGTTTCAACGCGGGACAAGGAACCGGTCGCCTGGCAGCCCCGCACCCATCGCGACTTGGTGGCGCGTCCCCTGGATCGCATGCCGCTGAGTTTCCGTCCGGATGCGGACGCCCGGGCTGTGCTCGCGGACTGGATCACGTCGCCGACCAACACCGCGTTTTCCGGCGCCATGGTCAACCGGTTGTGGAAGCACTTCTTCAGCGTGGGCCTGGTGGAACCGGTGGATGATCTCCGGGCCAGCAATCCGCCCACCAATCCGCAGGCCTGGGATTGGTTGAGCCGCGAGTTTGTCGCCAGTGGGTTCGATTTGCGTCAGGTCATGCGCCTGATCCTGAATTCCCGGACCTATCAGCTGGCCTCATCCACCGTCTCCGGCAATGCCACCGAGCACAAATTCTTCAGCCACTACTACGCCCGGCGGCTTCCGGCGGAAGTGCTGCAGGATGCGCTCGCGCTGGCGACTGGCGTGCCGGACCGTTACGAGGGCCACCCGGTTGGGTTGCGGGCCATCCAGCTTCCCGAGCCGAATGTTGGGAACTACTTCCTGAGCCTCTTTGGCCGCAGCGATCGCGTGACCGCCTGTGCCTGCGAGCGGAGCGGCGAGGTGACGCTTCCCCAGCTGCTGCATTTGCAAAACGGCGAGGCGACTTCCAAGAAACTCCAGGATGACCACGGACGGTTGCGGCAGTTGATCCGGTCGGAACTGGATCTGCGGCAGAAGCTGGAGCAGTTGTACCTGGCGACACTGAGCCGTCGTCCCACGCCCGATGAGTTGTCCCGCGTGGCCGCCGTCCTCCAACAGGCGAAGGA
>CANGMO010000372.1 GCA_947454295.1 Verrucomicrobiota bacterium
CAATCATCTGAAACACTGCGTCGAACGCCTTGGTGCCGCTGGATATGTGGTGGGCAATCTACCTCGCCATTTTTGAAATGGGGTGCCCGGAGGAGCGGAGAACAGGTCCGAGTCGGTTTAGCGGTGGTGCACAGGTTCAATTCGAACCCGAGCGAAACCGCCCAAAGAGTAGATAGATCAGCGCGCCAGCCAGGATCAGAACTGGTAGGACAAGCAGGAGAAGTTTGGTGGCCCAGGGCAGTTCCAGCAACTGGCGCAGCCTCACCGAAAAAAGAAGTTCTTCCCTCAGCGCCTTGCTCCACTCGGCGTCGTTTGCCGTCTGCCTGATCGGATATCGATCCCAGGAAACGGCGTCCTTGGGATCTGCGTTGGTGGAGTAGGCGCCAAAGGTCGTGGAAACGTGGACTGGAAACATTCCTGCCGCAGCCCCCGTCAGAGTGGATTCAATGGTTTGGATGGAGCGAAGGCGTCCCAGCCCGTCGAACACGATCACCTCGCGTGTTGAGAATGGGACCGGACTGGCAAGCTGTGGGGGAAGGTAGGTGAGCTCAAAGGCGACTGCCGACGTCCCGTCGATGTTGGTGGCGAATTGCGTGCATCCCGTGATGGGAACACTCGGCAGGTAGTGCGCTGTTGGGGACTCGTACCGATTCGTCGCCGCGCGCCGGAGGATTTGGTATTTGAGCAAGGTATCGGTGTGATCCGGCGCGTGGAGCGTCGCCCGGAAAGACCCTCCGGAGTTCTCCGAAGCGGCACGCCGCTGGAATCGAAATCCATTCGTGGTTCGACTCCATTCGCACTGATGGTCGCTCACGCTCGTGCTGTAGGTGGCGTGTTCCTCAAAGCGCAGGAATTGATTGGTCCCAAATCGCGTTCGGAGGCTTTGAAACTCGGAAAGGGCATCCTGCGCGAGGGCGTCTCCCAGGCGGGCCAGAAGAAGGACTGCCAACCAGTGACCAAGGACACGTCGCGAATGGGGAAGATGAACCATGACCCTGGGGTGCGAATGTCGGCTTTATGACAGTGCGGCGCCGACGCTCAACCCTTCTTTTCAAAACAAAACCCCCGGCCGCACTGGCCGGGGGTTTTCGCTGGAACGTCGATGGGCGCCGGAGCGCCTCGGCGTCACTTCATGCGGTCGAAGTTCTTCTGCAGGATCTGCCAGTCGGCAAGGCCGGTGACCTTCGCGCGGTGGTCGGCGATGATCTTGGCTTCATTGCCGTTCTTGGTCGGACGGGTCGCCTTGTAGAAGATGCCGAACTGACCGGGCCAGGCGGTGTCGGCCAGCTTGTAGGCCGCGTACTCGTCGGTGACGTCGTGTTCCTTCGAGACTTCGTTGAACACGCCGCCCTTGCGGGGGATGGCAGCGTCGAACGCGCCCGGGTGGAACTCCACGCACTCGCTGAGGCACTGGATGAAGCTGAAGCCGTCGTGGTCCATGGCGGCTTCCATCATCGCCAGCACGTGATTCGGGTTCATGGCCGAGGTGCGGGCCACGAAGGTCGCGCCGGCGGCAACCGCCTGTTTGACCGGGTTGATGGGCCGGTCGCCGGAGCCCCAAGCGTCGGTCTTGGACTTGTAGCCGATCGGCGAGGTGGGCGAGGTCTGGTTCTTGGTCAGGCCGTAGACCTGATTGTCCATCACCACGTAGGTCAGCTTGATGTTTTTGCGAGCGGTGTGGGTGAAGTGATTGCCACCGATCGAGAAGGCGTCGCCGTCGCCGCCGAACACGAACACGTGCAGGTCGGGACGCGAAAGGCTCACACCCGAGGCAAAGGGCAGCGCGCGGCCGTGAATGAAGTGGGCGCCGTGTCCCTGGACGAAGTAGGGGAAGCGGCTGGAGCAGCCGATGCCTGCGACGGTGGTGATCTTCTCGTGCCACATCTTCCGGCGCTCAATGAGGCGGAAGTAGAGGGCCAGCACCGAGAAGTCGCCGCAGCCTGGGCACCACGTCGGGTGGTCGGCGGAGATTTCCTTCTTGGTGAGCGGCTTGCGGTCGGCGTCGGCGATCGGCGGGACGGGCGTCAACGGGATGTTGCCCGTGCGCGGCAGGGTGGCGAAGGGAAAGGTGATCGAGCTCATGTCAGATCCATTCAAGTTCGGTGAAAAACAGTGGGGCGGATTGCGTTTCAGGCCCTCGGCGGCTGGGCGACGGCGCGGACGCGATCGAGGATTTCCTTCACCTTCCAGGTGAGGCCGTCGACCTTGGTGATGCCCTGGATGCGGGGGTCGGCATAGCGCGCGCGAAGCACCGCCGCGAGCTGGCCGTAGCCGTAGAGCCCCTCGTCGTTGAGTTCCACCACGAAGATGCGGTGGAAGCGCCTGAAGATGTTTTCCAGGCCGTTGGGCAGGGGATTGATGTACTTGAGGTGCAGCGAGGAGATGGAATCCCCGACGGCGCGCGCCTTGTCGACCGCCTCATTCAGCGGGCCTTGGGTGCTGCCCCAGCCCACCAGCAGAACGTGACCTTCAATGGGACCGTACACGGCCGGCACGGGAAGCTCCGCCGCCAGAGTGCGCAGCTTATTGCGGCGCTTGGCGGTCATGTTGAGATGCAGCTTGGGCGAACCCGTCGGATGGCCGAGCTCATCGTGCTCAAGACCGGTCACCACCGGGTACTTCCCGCTGGCGACGCGCGTTCCAGGAGCCAGATGCCGGGTGACGCCGCCGGGCGCCGACAAATCGTAGGGCTTGTGGTCCGACACGGGACTGAGGTCGGGGGTGAGGTCCTGGCAAATCTGCTCCAGTTTCGGCTCCGGAAAGGCCTCGATCCGGGTAGCGATGCCCTGATCGCTGAGAAGGATTACCGGGGTGCTGAATTTGCGGGCGATGTTCACCGCTTCGATCGCGGTGTAGAAGCAATCCTCGACGCTGCTCGGAGCGATCACCACGCGAGGGCTGTCGCCGTGACCGCCGAAGGTGGCGATGTTGAGATCCGACTGCTCGATGTTGGTCGGCATGCCCGTCGACGGACCGCCGCGCTGCACGTCGATGACGACGAGCGGCATTTCCGCCATCGATGCCCAGCCGATCGCCTCGGTCTTGAGCGCGATGCCTGGACCGGAGGACCCCGTCACCGCGACGCGACCGCCCCAGCTGCCACCAATGGCCATGGACACGGAGGCGATTTCGTCTTCGCACTGAACGAAGGTGCCGCCGTACTTGGGCAGCTCCTTGCGGAGAAGCTCCATGATGTCCGACCACGGAGTGATCGGGTATCCGGCGCCGAAGCGGACACCGGCGGCCAGCAGGCCGTAAGCGATGGCTTCATTGCCGTTCATCACGACCTGGGCGCCGACCTTGTTCTGCGCGGCGTAGAACTGGTAGCTCTTCAGCAGGTTCTCGAGAGAGTGATTGTAGCCGGCGTCGAAGCAGGCGTTGGCATTGTTCAGGACCGAGGCGTCCTTGCCGCCGAAGCGCTCGGTGATGAGCTTCTTCAGCTTGGCGACGTCGAGGTCATAGATCTTCGCCAGCAGACCAAGCACGTAGATATTCTTGCCCTTGTCACGGCCGGTGCCGCCGATGGCCTCCACGGTGAGGCTGGAGATGGCGACGCCGACGTGGCGGTAGCTTTCCTCCCATTCCGGTTTGGGCGTCACGTGGTCGGAATCATAAAGCACGATGCCGCCGAGCTTGAGCGACTTGATGTGGTCCTCGTAGCTGTGCTGGTAGAAGGCGAGCAGCATGTCGGCCTCGTCGCCGGCGGTGAGCACTTCGCCCGAGCCGATGCGGACCTGGAAGATGGAGGGACCGCCCGAGATGGTGGACG
>CANGMO010000373.1 GCA_947454295.1 Verrucomicrobiota bacterium
CGGCGTAGTAGTTGCCGTTGTAATAGGTCGCGCGGGGAACCCATCCAGAACCAACGTCGGTTGCCGTCAGAGTCGCCGAGGTGATGGCGGAGCCCAGGGCGTAGGGCACTTTGTACGATCCACCCGAGTTCTGGTAGATGTACGGCACCATGGTCATGGTGCCCGAGGACGAGCTCGCGTTGTTGTTGTAGCTGTAGTTGAAGTAGATGTCGCCGGTCGACTGATCAATCCCGAGGCCGTTGATATACTCGTTGTTGCGAGTTCCGAACCCGGAAATATAACCGCTCAAGTTTATTTTGGCGGTTGCCGATACCGTATTGGCCACCGGATCCACGTTGATCTGGTACAGCTTCCAGTCCGTACCGATGCCATAGATATATTCGGTTGCGGCTTGGGTTTGCGCGGCACCAAAACCAAGGGTGAACCACGCAAGAATCAGTCGAAGGCACGACGCAGCAAAACGCCCCCGGGAAAACGGGTGCGGTTCGAATCGATTTAAACGTGTCGTGGTCAACGGAGTCGGGAACTGCCCGACTTGGTGAGGCTAGAGTGCCAGCAGCCCCCCACAACCCTAGCTGTCTCTAGGGAATCCTCCTAGAGGCCGCTCCAACTCCTTCCACCTCAACTGGCTGGTGGCTCGGTGATTTTGGGCAAGGCGTCGTTTCGGAAGGAAAAACCCGCGATTTACACCGTACGTTTGCTGTTCCGCTGCCGCCGGATTCGGCGGAACGCCTCCCAGCCCACGCCAATGGCCGCTGCCGCGCCGCCCACGACCGTGGAAGTTTCGGGAACCGGCAGGGGCGCGGTAACCACGATGCTGAGGTCGGTCATGGTGACCGGAATCACGCCGTTCGAACCGATCTGGGTGAACGTCGGAGCCGACGCGCCATCGTAGCCGTTCACCTGGTAGAGGTTCTTTCCCGTCGAGGAAATCACGTAGAGGTTGGTCGACTGGCCGAGGCCGGCGACCTGAATGGATCCCTGGGTGGCGATGGGGATGGAGGCGTCGACGTTGAAAATCGTCCAGGCCGCCCCGGCTGAGTTCGTCGCGGCGGTGAGCTGCTGGCGGTAGAACTGGTTGGCATTGGAGATGCCCGCCGTACCGTAGATCACGTTGTTCGTGCCAATCACGAAGTCGCCGCCGTTCAGCGAGGTGACCGAGGTGTGATCCCAGTTGGAGTAGGCAGTGACCGAGGAGTAGCTCTTGGTGGAGGAGCCGGTGATCGGCAGGACCACCATGGTGTCGCTGAGCTGCTGGCCGAGGTAATAGGCCCCGTTGTAGTAGGTGCCGCGGGGCAGCCAGCCAGCGCCAACGTCGGTTGCGGTAAGGGTCGCCGAGGTGATGGCGGATCCCAGCGCATACGGAGCCCGGTAGCTGCCGTTGACGTTCTGGTAGATGTACGGAACCACCGTCATCGTCCCCGAAGTCGAACTCGAATTGTTGTTGTAGCTGTAGTTGAAGTAGATGTCCCCGGTGCTCTGATCGATTCCGAGGCCGTTGAGATAATCGTTGTTGTGGGTGCCGAAACCGGAGACGTAGCCGCTCAGGTTCAGCTTGGCCGTCGAAGTGACCGTGCTGCCGTTGATCGAAATCTGGTAGAGGTTCCAGTCGGTGCCGATGCCGTAGATGTATTCGGTGGCTCCGAGCCGGACCAGGCCGGTGGCGAGGGAGAGGCCGACCAGCAGCACGCGCATCCCAAGGCGGGAGCAAAGGGCGGCGCCCTTTTTGCGATTCGTGTTGTAGGTGAGTTTCGTCACAGCTGGAATTGCCGGCCCGCAGGCCAAGCACAATTCCAACTCTAGGCATGGCGGGAATCCCAACAACCTGAGGCTGTGCTAGGCACGCTTCCTAGCCGGGCAGGCGATTCCCTGATTTGAATGGGGAAGAAGCTGATCCGGGGTGCCGGGTCAGCGGCCAGACGGACGCTCGATGCAGAGCAGGTATCCCTGGGGCCCGCTGAGTCCGACGCGGAGGGATCCATCGGCGGAGATCCACAACGGAGTCCTGGAGATGTTCCGGGGGGTGCGGAGCAGTTGACGGACCCAGGTGGTCCAGGCGGATACGGAATTGCGGGCCGGAGGCGCCCATTGGATGGGCCTGGGCAGGCGGTATTTCCAACGAATGCCACCCGATGGATCCAGGCACCACAGGGCGGGCTCGCCGGTGGTCAGGTAGATGGAGCCATCGTGGCCGATAGCCGGGGGAAGATCGGCGTACGGCAGGCCTAGATTGCGGCGCCAAACGATGGCCCCGGCGTTGGAGACCGCGACCAGTTCGAACTGCTCGGTGAAGGCGTTTCGTCCGGTCACGAGCAATCGCCCGGCGGGGGAAAGCACCGGCTTCGACGTTGCATCCAGATCGGTTGCGACCGTCCACCGAACCGATCCGCCCCGAGAGACGGCGCGCAGAAAGTTGGTTCCATTGCCCGCGAGGTAGAGGGTGTCGTCGGGCCCGCCGGTGGCGAGACGCAGGCTTGGTTCCTGGTCGAAGTGCTCGGAACAAAAAGGCCCCCTGGGCGTGCCATCGGAAGCCACCACCATCAGGCCGGGGCCCGGTGTGGGGCCGAGGACGGCCAGGGATCCCCCCGAAAGCACCACCGGAGGGCCGTAGCTGGCGGATTGGACGTCGCGCGTCCAAAGTGGCTTTCCACCGGGCGAGAAGGCGTGAAGTTCCCGATCCGTTCCACTGGTCACCAGGCTGCCATCGGGAAGCACTGTGGGTGGAATGCCGTCGATCACCGCGGCTCGCTGATCCCAGCGAAACCGCCCCTGGGCATCGAGGCAGACCAAGCGTCGGGTTCCCTGACGATAGCCGCCAAGGAAGAGATCCCCCCGCGGCCCGACGACGACCGATCCGAGCGACGGCCCGTTGGTGAACTGCCACAGCACGCGACCATCTCGATCCCACGCCGTGACCACCTCCGCCGTGCCTCCGATGAAAATGCCGTCCGGGGTGACGGTGCCGAGCAGGGACTGCAATCCGGGGGTTTCCTGACGCCAGCGGATGGGAGGCATCGCGGCGGGCGGACGGCGTTGATAGGCGATCCAGCCCATCACGAGCGCAGCCAGGATGACCAGCCCACCGGCCGCCGTTACGAAACGCCGGATCCACCGGCGCCCGCGAGCCGGGGTCTCGGTGGAGTCGGGGGCAGCAGTGTCCATCGGATCAGCCCGGCCCGGCGGCGGCGAAGACCGAAACGCTCAGCGGGGGCAGGGTAAACAGGGCGGAATGCTGCTGGTTGTGGACCGCGAACTGTTCCGCGGTCACCCCACCGGCGTTGCCGAGATTGCTGCCGCCGTAGGTGCCGGCGTCGCTGTTCAGCACTTCCTTCCAGACCCCCGGGACCGACAGTCCGATCCGGTAATTGGCGAGGGGGTTAGGCGTCAGGTTCAGGATCACCAGTACGTGACGCCGGGATTCACGGTCATGACGGATGAAGGAAAGCACGCTGTTGGCGTGATCACCGCAATCCACCCACCAGAATCCATCCTGCTCGTAATCTCCGCGCCACAATGCCGGTTCGGCGCGGTAGAGAGCGTTGAGATCCGACACCCACTTCTGGAGGCCACGATGGAACGGGCCGGCGTCGAGGAGCGGCCAGTCCAGCTCGGCATTGGCGTTCCATTCCGCGACCTGGCCGAATTCGCATCCCATGAAGAGCAGCTTCTTGCCGGGAAAAAGCCACTGATAGCCGAGCAGCACGCGGAGATTCGCGAATGCCTGCCAGTCGTCGCCCGGCATGCGGCGGCGAAGCGACCCCTTCCC
>CANGMO010000374.1 GCA_947454295.1 Verrucomicrobiota bacterium
ATCATTTCATGGAAAACCAGGGTGGGCGGCGGTTTGTCGAACGGACCGCGTCCCTGTTTCCCAAGACCGCGTGGGGCGGCATGGGGGTGAAGTTTTTCGACTTCAATCAGGACGGGCGTCCCGACCTGTATGTCACCGACATGCATTCGGACATGACCGGCATCCAGACCCGGCTCAGCAAGGTCGACTTCTCCGAGCGGTTCGAGAAGTTGAAAAGCGAGGCGTGGTGCACGACGGAATACAACGACGCCTACCTCCAGGGGGCGGCCAACAACGTGTTTGGCAATGCGTTTTACCGGGGGCTTGGCGACGACCGCTTTGAGGAGGTGTCGGACCAGGTCGGTGCCGAGACCCTGTGGCCCTGGGGCGTGAGCGTGGGGGATCTCAATGCAGACGGATTCGAGGATGTCTTCATTCCGGCGGGCATGGGCTTTGGATTTCGCTACGCGATGAATTCCCTGTTGTTGAATGACGGCGGGCGCCGGTTTGCCGATGCCGAATTTGCGCTCGGCGCCGAACCGCGGGTGGCCGCCAAGCGGACCCACGTGGCCTTCGTGTTGGATTGCTCGGGGGCGGACCGGGATCATCCGCTGGCGCGCGGACGCACTGGACGCGTGCCGTTCACCGCGGTCGCCAGCAGCCGGTCCGCGGTGCTGTTGGATCTCGATGGCGACGGCGATCTCGACATCGTAACCAATGAAATGGGAGATGCCCCGCAGGTGCTGATCAGCGATCTCACGACCCGCAAACCAGTGCATTTCCTCAAGGTCAGGCTGCAGGGCAGCACATCAAATCGCGATGGCCTCGGGGCGGAGGTTCGCGTGACTTCCGGTGGACGCACCTGGACCCAGTTCCACGACGGTAAGTCGGGCCATCTGGCGCAGAGCTCGCTGCCGCTCTACTTCGGACTTGGGGAGGCCAGCACCATCGAGCGTGTTGAAGTGCTATGGCCCTCGGGAAAGCGCCAGCAACTGACCGAGGCCCTGGAGGCGAACCGCCTGCTCCAGGTCACGGAGCCGCGGTAGTCGAGCCGGAAGGTGGTGTCAGCCGGCTACTGGGAGCTTTGGGGTTTAAGGGAAGAACCCGCCTTGAGGTACTCGGGCAGGGGAGTGCCCCGGTCCACGACGTGGTTTGTGCCCCGGGAAAGGGAGCCCGCCGGATCCTTCACCAGCCCGTCGATCACGCATCCGTTCACGCGTGCGCCTCTGGGCAGGTCGAGCTCGAAGCGTGCCTGGGGTGTGTAGCCGCCATCCCGGGTGTTGGCGCGAAGGACGCAGCGCTCGTAGACACCGAGACCGCTCTGGTCGTCGATACCGTTGCGGTTGCCGGTGAGCGTGCAGTCTTGCATGACGATCCGTGAACGTGGAAACACCGTCACCACTCCATTGTTGTTGAACGGATTCTCACCTTCGCCGGGGCCGGTGTTGGAAACGTTGCGTTCAAAGAGGCAGTCCGACACCCAGGCGGTGCTGCCCCACAGCAGATCGAGCGCCGCTCCAGTGACTTCCGCCCGGTTGTTGCGGAATACGCAGTGCTCGATGCGAACCACGTCGTTGGTGGCGCCCTCATGCTGGATCGAGATGCCTCCCGCGCAGGGACTGGCGACGTTGTCCTCGATCACCAGGTCTCGAAGGACGGGAAAGGAACGGTGATACACCTTGATGGCTCCGCCATCGCCGTAGAAGAAACGCCCCTTGCGGAAGCTGCGGTCCGGCTCCAGGGAGTCGAGATCCGCCGTGGTGACGAAATGGTTGGCCCCGGTGAGTCTGAGCCCTTGAACGACCGTGTTGGAGGACAGCCCGTCGCCGAGATAGATCACGTGGTTTACGACCGCAGCCGGTGCCACCTGACCGGGAAGGGCGAGCGCGGGATTCGCGGCAGTCAGCGTGGGCAGACCTTCGCCGATCAGCCGCACGCCGTCGTGCCTGCGATTCAAAAAGACCAGCGCCTGACCGCGTTTTGAGGGCGCATAGGTTCCAGCATGGAGGATTACCGTTCGCGCCGATGGATCCTGGGCGGCGAGATCCACGGCGGTTTGAAGATCATCCCCGGGCGAGACGTGAATCGCGCCGTCGCGGCGGATCGGTGCCGGCAGTAGGCAGAAGACTCCTGAACTCATCCAAAGGAGTGTCCATGCCACGACGGCTTGGATCCGGGAGCGCATGTGTGAGCCTTCCATGAAATCGCCCCGGTGAGTCAAGCCGACGGAGGGTGCTTCGAATTCCTGCGGTTTGATCGTTTGCTTCCGGGGGTGAAGCGCATTGCCCATTTGGAAATCCCCGATAGTCTGCCGCCAGCACATCCCCCCATGTCGCAAGCCGACTCCAACCCTGTGGCGCCCGGCCTGAGACCGTGGAGCCACCGTCTGGGAAGCATCGTTCTTCCGATTTCGGGCAGCCTCATTGCCTGTGCCTTCGTTGGTCTGCTCGTGTTCAAGGATTCTGCGTGGGTCACGGTTTGCGACAACCTGCACTGGACCTTGGCGTATTCCACGGCGGCATTGCTTGCCTGGCTGGGCGTGGTCGAGGCGGATCCGTCGACCCGCGTGCCGCGGCAGTGGTTTGCCGTCGGTCTGACCCTGTACGCCGCGGGGCAGCTGGTCTGGGACATCCAGGTCGCGGTGGGGCGCAATCCATTTCCTGGTCCGTCCGATCTTTTCTACATCTGGCTCGGTCCGTGCACCCTGATGGGGCTGATCCAGGCTGTGCGCCGCGGCGTGAAACGACTGGAGTTTCGCACGGTGATCCTGGATGCGGTGTCATTGTCGGGGGCGGTGTTGATGGTGACCGTCACCTTGTACCTCCAGCGGAACCGTGAGACGGACCTGGGATCGCTGCTAGTGATGGTGGCCTATCCGGTGGGTCTCCTGGGGGCCGCGTGTGTGGCTGCCCTGATGATTCCCACGCTGCGGCTGGCGCCGGATCGGGGCTGGCTGGTACTGCTCGCGGCGCTGGTCCTCCACGGTGGGCTTTGGATGCGTTGGAACGTGCTGACGCTCGACGACGCGTTGGGCAATGGAACGCTTTTCAATGCATGCTTTTCCATGGTGGCTCTGCTGCAGGGCTGGGGAGCGCGACACTGGCGCGTGGTTCGTAGCGAGGATCCGGTGTGGGAACGGCGCTGTGAGTGGAGCCTTCGGCTGCTCCCGCTGCTTGTCGTCATGGCCGCGTCGCTGGCGGTGGTTCTGGTGCTGACCCTTCCTGGAACCAGGCCCGCAGTCCGGTATCTGGTGCCTGCCTGCGCGTTTGTAGTGGCCGGAGTTGCCCTTGGGCGTCAGAGCCTCCTGCTGCGGGAACGCGATCGCCTCATCCATGCGCAGCGGCAGGCGCGTGAGCTGCAGCTTAACTACAAGGCGCTGTTTGAAACCGCCCAGGACGCGATTCTCATCCTTCACGGGACCGCGGTGGAGGATTGCAATCCGAGCGCCCTTCAACTCTTCGGATGCGGTCGCGCGGAGCTGATCGGCTCGTCCCTGCTTTCCTTTTCCCCGGAATTGCAGCCGGACGGGGTTCGCTCCGGTCCGCGCTTTACCGATTTCTCGGGGCCGGCACTGGCCGGGAAGGCGCAGTTCTTTGAATGGCTCATTCGACCGCGCGACGGACGTGAGGCGCTGGCCGAGGTTCGGCTGAATCTGCTGGAAGGCGGTGCGGGGCCACGCCTGCAGGCAGTGATTCGCGACGTCGGCGAGCGGCGGAAGGCGGAGGAGGAACTGCGTCAACGGCTGGAGCTGGAGAGCCGGTTTGCCA
>CANGMO010000375.1 GCA_947454295.1 Verrucomicrobiota bacterium
GCCTGCCCGGTCGGTGGGCGCCCCGAGCTTGGCGGTCAGCGGGGAGGCCGAAACGCCGGCCGCCCACAGAATGTTTTCCGCCTCCACCACCGAGCCGTCCGGCAACTCCACCTGGCCGCGTCGAATGTCCTTAACGCGGGTACTGGTTCGAACCTCGACGCCCATCTTCTCCAGGGTTTCCTGGGCGTTGGCACTCAGCTCCTCGGGAAACTGGGCCAGCAGTCGCGGGCTTCCCTCGATAAGGAGGATGCGTGCTTGGGTGGGATCGATCCGGCGAAAGTCGCGTCGCAAAACCTGCCGGGTCAGCTCCCCGAAGGCGCCTGCGAGTTCCACGCCGGTGGGGCCGCCGCCGATCACCACCACGGTCATGAGCCGGCGGCGTTCCTCCGGATCCTCCGTGTTTTCGGCACGTTCAAAGGCGAGGAGAATGTTGGATCGGATGCGTTGGGCGTCGTCGAGTGACTTCAACCCCGGCGCAAACGCCTCCCATTCCGGATGGCCGAAATACGACGAGCATCCCCCGAGCGCGAAGACGAGGTAGTCGTAGGATTCGGCCCGCCCGTCCACCACCACCTCGCGCGCGTCGGTGCGGATGTCACTGACTTCCCCGAGTCGGACCCGGATTTCCGGCCGGTCATGGAAGATGGCCCGGATCGGCTGGGCGATTTCCGGCGCGGAGAGTCCGGCGGTGGCGACCTGGTAGAGTAGCGGCTGGAAGAGATGATGATTCTGTCGATCCACCACCAGGAGTTCCGCCCGCGGATGTCGCAGCGCCCGGCAAAAGCCCAGTCCTCCGAATCCCGCGCCCAACACGACGATTCTCACCGCATCCGACTTCGTACCCATGTGCCCAGCTTCGTTCGCCCGCCGGGTGTGCGAAAGGAAATCCGCGCACCCGGGAGGAATCCTCGGTTCCGGCACGGGGGCGTCGTCATTCGGTGATCACCCGGTAGTAGCGGGCCGGGGAGCCGGCGGGTTGCGGATCCTGGAATCCGAAACTCGCGGCATCGGCGTCGTCGCTCGAGGCGTGTCCGAGCGACTGCCAGTTCGTAAGATCCGACGAGGCCTCCACCACGTAGCGGCGTGCGGGGTCGCCGGAAAACTCCAGCTGTGCCACACCATCCGCGAGCCTGGTCGCGAGATCGGTAACCGAAAGCGCAGGGTGCGCGTACAGATCGGGAATGCGATGGACCCGATACACCGTGCAGTTGAGGTAGTCGGCGGCGGCTTTGCTGTACAGCGTGAGGCTCACGTCGAACACCACCTGGGGCACCGGATCATGGGTCACTTCCTTGAAGCGGGCCAACAGGGCTCCGGGCGATGTGGGAATGGAATACGCGCCGTCGGTGTAGGAGACCGCGGAGAAGTCGATCAGCACGTTCCCGGTCCGGGGCTGCGGTTCGGCATTGCCCATGAAGCCCGTGTAAAGCCACTCGCCGAGGTTCTGCCCGCCGTACTCCCACTCCTGCGTCACCTCCATGGTCTGCTCGTTGATCCGATACTCCACGGCGCGGCTGTAGTTGCTGGAGTCAATGGTCACGGCATTGGGCGGACTGGCTCGAAGGTTGCCGTTGTCATACAGCATGAGGGTTCCGCGAGAGGTGAGGATTGGAGCATGCTGACCGTACTGCCATTGGAAGGGTGTTCCTTTCGGTTTGAGCAGGTACGGCTGCCACTGGGGGCCCCAGTTTTCATGCGGCCCAAGAATCCACTTCAGCGCGCCGGTGCTGCGCGCAAACTTGAACACCGCGTTCTGATTGCGCATGGACACGATGAGGGAGTCGTCGCTGGGGTCCTCGATGACGGCGTTCGCGTGCTCGGTGTCCCAGCCGGGGGACGACAGGCCGCCGGTCAGAGAGGTGAGCAGGTAGCTGATGCGACGCGGGTCCAGGATTTCGAGAGGGGACCACGCGTTGACCAGCGATTCGTTGTCCGAGGACATTTCGACGACCTTTTGCATGAGGACGTCGTTGGTTTGGCGGCTGCCGGCCAGATTGTAGGGATCCGTGGGCAGATCGCTGACGGACTGCAACGCATTCGCGAGATAGAGAATCGTGCCATGCTCGGTGGGCACGCCGTCGTGGGGATCGAGCGGTTGTGCCGGCGGATGCCAAGTGTGGACTGTCCGTCCAAGCAAATCGGTTTCCACGAAGGTTGAGGTGAGCACTGAGAACAGATTCCCATTCGCCAGCTGGCGCACATCGTAGCCCCCGGCTGGGGCATACCAAACCACCTCGCCGGCCGCATCAATGATGGTGGCATAGGCGGGGGCGTTCCCCGGGATTTGGGTTTCCCAGATGAACAGCGAATAGCCGGGCTCCATTGCCGAGGGAACGCTGGTCAGCAGGTTGATGGTGGGAAAGAGCGCAGGAAGCGGGGCGGTGACGAAGTCGAGCGGTGTGTTCGCGGTCACGGCGGTCCGGGTGCGATCGTACGCGGTGACCGTGATGTGATTCGTTCGCCCCGGCTTGAATCCGTACAGTGGGACGACGTGATTTGTCTCAAAGGTCCCGAAGAATCGGGTCCGCACCGAGGTTCCGTCGTCCAGCGTCACCCCCAGGCGCGACGGGACGTCCGTGCTCAACTCCAGTGTGCCCGCCAGTGGGGCGTTGGCAGATGGGGTGAACACCGGGGTGTTCAGAAGGGTGAGCGCGTGAATTGGCGCCGACAACGCCGTGAGTCCCATGGCGAGAAGAAGAATGCGGAGACCCAAGACGCCAACGCGATCGGTCCGCAGCAACCCGTTGATCCACAATGCTGAATTGCTTTGGGTTGATCCTGCGTTGTTGAAGCACGCATTGGGATCCAGGGGTGTCGAAGCGTGAGGTGTCATGAATGGACGGTTTTGGACTCGGATCCGTCCACGCGTGGGAGCCTTTCCCAAAGCACGAAGCGATTTGGGTGCAGGCCCCACATGGCAATAACGCACCCGGGGAACAGGAACGAGCTGGTAGCGCGGGTTTCGTTTCATCACATGTCCGGTGGTCCGGTCCGATGTGATTCTTCCCGCAAGACACGGGCCAGATTGAGGTCTCTTCGTCTCGCACGAAGGTTGCGAGCGGGCCGCAAGGATCAGGGTTGGATGCGCCCTGGAGAGACCGCGGGCGAATGGAGCCGGTGCGGCTTCAATGCGGATTCTTGCGCGTGCATCATCGCGTTCGTGAGGTGTCGAATTTGGGATGCGCGCGCCCGTCTGCGCGTTCGTCGCGAGAAGGATACGGTCAGCCTTGTGGGACCCGGCGAGGCAAGGCTGGAGGAAGGCAAACCGCGGCAGGCGGGATGCCAGGGAACTTCGGCGCCGGGGTCGCGAAAAACCGGGTGACCGCGGTTGATGGCTCAGCGGCCGATGGCGATGCCCCGGCTCAGCGCATCCGCCAAATCACGGGCGCCAATGCGTTGGATGTCCGCGCTCGTCAGAATGATCACCGGGCCAGTGGATCGGGTCATGTTCGCGTGCCGGATCCCGGGTGCGGTCCGCTCGGGAATGAGCGACCCTGTGACGACACGCCGCTCGGTGCGGTCTGACTTGGTGGTAACGTTGGTCGTGGTGGTGCGTTTGGCGCCGTCGGCCATCGCCGTGCTGAGAGTCACCAACAGGATCAGGGAGGCCAGGCAGGGACGGGTGGAGGTCATAGGGGAAGCGAGGTTAAACGTCTTCGGCGGTGCTACGGTCGATCTCCGCCGCCGGCAAGCGGGGATTTTCCCGCCTGCGGCGCCAGGCCGCGAGGTCAGGCCA
>CANGMO010000376.1 GCA_947454295.1 Verrucomicrobiota bacterium
GCCGCGAACTCATCCCGCCGCTTCCGCCTTTCGGCCGGCCGGCCCCTGTACCATGCTGTGTCGGTGTTGAAGGCCAAACATGCGGATGGGTGGTCGGTGGTAGGCTACGTGCTCATCGTGAGCCCGATGCTCGGTCTCGCGCTGATGCGTGCCCTGCTGGACTGGTCGCCGCTGGTGATCGGGATTCAGGGTCTCGCCGTGGGACTGATGATTTGGGGGCGCATCACCTTTGGTCTGCGGAGTTTCCATCCCACGGCCTCACCAACCCCGGGCGGCCTCGTCACCAGCGGACCCTACCGGTTCATCCGGCACCCGCTCTACACGTCGATCTGCCTCTTCGCCTGGCCGGCGGTGCTGGCCAATGCGGGCCTGCTCACCCTGACGCTCGGTGCGGTCATGACTGCCGGCGCCATCCTGCGCATGCGTTGTGAGGAACTGCTCCTCGTTCGGGTGTATCCGGAGTACGTCGCGTACGCGGCCCGCACGAAACGCATGATTCCCGGGCTTTTTTGAAATCGTTGGTGGGCGCCGCATCGACGCCGATGCTGGAATTTTGAACCGTATTCGGGTTCGCGGTCAGGCTCGGGTCCGTTGTTTGCGCGCTCATACCCGCGGTTCCCTTCTTATCCGCGTTCATCCGCGGTCAAAACTCCCTCAACCGAACTTGAGCTTTTCCTCCACCTCGCGGAGGCCGCGGGTCATGGGGAGTTTGCGTCCGTCGTGGAGGATGGCCACGTGTTCCCCGGGGGCGAGCGATTGCAGTTCGCGGATGCGGTCGAGCTGAACGATCACCGACCGGCTGATGCGCAGGAACGCCGCCGGCGGCAGCTGTTCCTCCAGCGCTCCGAGGGTTTCGCGAACGATGTGGCTCTCCTTGCCGGAGTGCAGGACGACGTAGTTTCCCGAGGCCTCGAACCAGTCGATGGTGGCGATGCGGACAAAGGTCACGCGCTCACCCTGGCGCACCGCGATGCGCGTGAGATGGACCGCGCCCGGAGCGGAAAGCTCTGGGCCGGCGGTTGTGGCTTGCGGCGAACGTGCGTCGAGGAGGGCGAGAAGGCGCTGGGTGAGGGCGTCGGTTTCCGCAGCGCCAGAGACACCCGAAGGCGCCTTCAGCCGACGGGCCCGTTCGAGGGCGTCGTGAAGCCGGGCGGGTTTGCAGGGCTTCAGCAGGTAGTCGAGGGCGTGGGCTTCAAACGCCTTCACGGCGTGCTGATCAAACGCCGTGACAAACACCACCATGGGCAGTTCCGAGGCCTCCAGTTCCCGCAGCACGCCGAATCCATCCAGCCCGGGCATTTGAATGTCGAGCAGCACCAGATCCGGTCGAAGTTTACGAATGGCTTCCACCGCCGCGCGCCCGTCGGCGGCTTCGCCACAAATGGTCACGCCGGCCTCCTTGGCCAGCAGCAGCCGCAGCCGCTCGCGCGCCAGCGGCTCGTCATCCACGATCAGAATCTGAAGCGGGGAGGGTGTCATGAATTGGAAGCAACCTCGGCTTCCGTTCGGCCGCCGAGGTACGGGCCGGGGGAATTGAGAGGAAGCGTGAGAATCGCGGCGGTTCCACCGCCGGCCGGGGATTCCATGACGAGCCCGGCGCCCGAGTTTGCACCGAATCGTTCCCGCAGGCGTTCCCGCGTGTTGGCCACCCCGATGCCGGTGCGCTGCGGCGGCTGCGCAGGAAGTCCCCGGCCGTTGTCGATCACCGAAACCTGTAGGCTGTCGCCCGTCCGTCGAGCTTCGAGGCGCAACGTTCCGCCGCCGGTTTGGGGTTCAAGCCCGTGGCGCAGGGCGTTTTCGACCAGGGGCTGCAGGATCAGTGTGGGAACAGGAACGTTCCTGAGCTCCGCGGGAACATCGTAGTCGACCCGGAGCCGGTCGCCGAAGCGCACCTGTTCGATCGCGAGGTAGCAGCGGACGAATTCGAGTTCCTCGCCGAGGGGCAATTCGGGACGGTCGGCGTTTTCCAAGGTGAGCCGGAGGAAGTCGCTGAGGTTTCCGATCATTTCATCGGCGGCCGCGGCGTCGCGATGCACCAGCGTTGAAATGGCGTTCAGCGTGTTGAAGAGAAAATGAGGCTGCAGCTGCATGCGGAGGGCCTGCAGCTTGGCTTGCGCGAGGCTGGCGGCGAGTTCGAGGGCGCGGCGTTCGCGTTCCTGGGATCGACGATAGAAGAGCAGGGCATGCGCGCCGCAGACCACCACCCAGTAGACCGGAACGTTGAGTCTGGCCCGTGCGGAAAGGGCGCCTCCGGGAAGGCCGGGCAGGCTGGGGCCGGCCGGCGGCCCGAACTCGCCGCGCGGGGGGCGGCCGGATCGTGGCCCGGGTCTCCCGCCCGCCTCCGGACCGGGAATCGGCGGGAGATCCTCCACCGATTCCGGACCGGGTGCCCGCCCCGAGGCACCGCGCCGGCTGGGTGGGCCTCCGGGTCGGTAGCTGGAGCCGGGCAATGCGGGCACCTCCGCGGGCGGGCGGAGAAAGTGACCGAGCCACTCGCAGGCCATGACCGACAGCAGGCAGGCAGCCAGGTGAATGGGCAGATGGCCAATCCAATGGCCCCGCTCCAGGGGAAAGGTGAGTGCGAGGGCGAACACCGCCGGCGACAGGAGGGCCCACGGGAGCCAGTCGCGAATCGAAATTCGGATGGCCGTCTCCCACGTGAAGGACCCGGAGAAGACGAGCTGCGCGGCGAAGGCGGCACCCAGGGCGATCCATGCCAGCCCACTCAACGCGGCGGCGGCGTGGAGCGAGCGCGAGGAGGCCGGGCGGCTCGTGGGGATGGACATGGCGTGAAAAGACTGGAGCCCGGGCTGGCGGTGGCGGAAGTCAAAAGACGGGCTGCCCGAATTCGCGTGGAGGGAATGGAAGAACGCCCGCCGTGATTGCGGCGGGCGTTTCGGGAGAAGGGTGCGAGGCGCAGGGCCGCCGGCACCGTCATTCAGTTCCGGGGACGCTTGGGCACCACGGTGGCGGCGGCGTCCTTGGATTCGGGGGCCGGGGCGGAGCCGGCGTCCTCGGCCGGAGGATTGCCCGGACGGCCGTGAGGGCGGTGGGGCGGGACGAAGGCGCCGCTGTCGATGTCGGCCTTCAGCTTGGCCCGCTCAGTGTCATCCAGCTTGCCGTCGTTGTTCGCGTCGTATTTCGCGAGCACCTCGGGCGGAACCGGACGGCCCTTGCCGCCCTTCCCACCCTTGCCTTCGGGGCCGCCAGGGCCGCCAGGACCGTGCTTGGGCAGGCTCACCTTGCCGGCGTCGACGTCGGCCTTCAGCGCGGCGCGCTCGGTCTCGTCCAGCTTGCCGTCCTTGTTCACGTCGTACTTGGCGAGAATCTCGGGGGGAAGGGGAGGGCGTCCGCCACCGCGGTGCGGCGGCCGGCCGGCGTTGTCGGCCGGAGCCGTCGGGGCGGCGGTGTCATCGGCGAAGATCGCAGCGGTGCCGGCCAGAGCCAGCGCTGCGGTGGCGATCAGGAGCTTGAGGGAGTGCTTGGTGTTCATCGGAGTGTTGTGTTGATGGTGAGGTTGGTGACTCGTTTCTGTTTGAACCGACCCTTCCGGTTCCCGGCGGTCGTTCGATCTGGCGTCACGTTAGCCCAGTTCCCGCGCACTCCACGCGGGATGGGATCAAGCCCGGTTCCGATGGTGTGAACCGGGGTTTGGGTGGGATGAATCCCGGTTCCGTGGGGTCATCGTTCCCCCGGAGAACGGCGGTCACTCAGGCCGCCCGAGC
>CANGMO010000377.1 GCA_947454295.1 Verrucomicrobiota bacterium
CCGTGCGCCGATCTTCCTGCCGGCTGGGACGCGCGTGGAGATGCGCATCGAGTTCGACAACACCACCGCGAACCCGTGGAATCCGTCCAATCCACCCCAGCGAGTTCGATTTGGACCAAACACCACCGACGAAATGGCGGAGCTGTGGCTCCAGCTGCTTCCCCGGGCGTCAGCGGGGCAGGCGGCCTTCGACAAGGCCAATCTGGATCGGGCGCTTCGCGATGCCATTGCCTTCAACACGGAGCGCCTCCGAATTGATCCGAAGGATGGTTCGGCCCATGTGAATCTGGGACGCGCGCTTCTGGGGCAGCGGCGTCAGACCGCCGCCTTTGAGCATTTTCGTGCCGCGGCCGAGGCGCAGCCCACCCTCGATGAAGCTCACTACTATCTTGGGATCGTGCATCGACTCCGCAGTGAGAACGATCGGGCCATGGCCGCCTTTCGCCGCGCCCTGGAGCTCAATCCCGCCAACACCCGGGCCCACGGAAATCTCGGAATGCTGGAGATATCCGCCGGTCATGTGGACACGGCCGCCGACGAATTCGCCGCGGCCTACCGGCTCGACCCGACCGACGCGCTCGCCTGTTCCATGCTGGGATTGATTCGGCTGCAACAGGGCAAACTTGATGAAGCCCGCCCGCTCCTGGAGAAGGCGTCGCAGCTGGATCCCTCCAACGACGACGTTCAGAAGGGGCTCAAGCTCCTGCGGGATCGCCCCCGGTGAGCCGGTTCAGCGATGCCCTGAGGTGCGGTGCGATCAGAACGCGATCCACGCGCTCACGAACAGCGTGTTGTTCCCGCGGGCGTTGCTGCCCAGACCGTCATAGTTGGAACGGCCCCCGTTGAAGTGATTGTAGATCACGTACTGCACGGAGAGCTTCACATTGCCCTGTGGGAGGAAGCGTGGGCCCCCCTTCTTGTTCAAAGGCAGCCAGTTGGCCTCAAGGATGACCCCATCACTGCGCGGCAGCCCGTTGGACGAGCCTGCGTAGAGCGTCGTATCCGGGCTCCCGTCGACCATGAAGTACTGCACCGCGAACCCGTAGGTCTTGTCGTGCAGCAAATGGATGGAGGCTGCCGCACGCCACAGATCATCGGTGGCATTGGAAGAAAGACCGAGCGGCTGGCTGGCGCTCCAGCGCTGGGATTCATGGGTCCACGATGCCATGGCGAGCAGGTCATTGCTGCCCAGGGTTGTCTGGTACTGGGTGTCGATACCGATGTCGAGGAGTTGGTCCTTCCCCGCGGTACTGATTCGCGTGGGGTAGGTTTCCGCCACCATGCCTGAAGTCCCGATCATCCAGGAGTAGGTGCGTTCCTCATTGTGACGCGTATAGGCCGCCCGCCAGTAGGGCGCCGCTCCAGGGATCTGGGTTTCATCGGTGGGATCGATGCCCATGAAGCTCTGAAATCCGCTGCCGAGGGTGTGGTAAAGTCCCGCGTCGAGGTAAAGCGTCTCCTCGAAATAGGCGTAGGCTCCGCCTCCCACAACCTGCTGGGAAAGGCCGCCGTCGATCAGCGTTGCCGCAGCAGGTGTCTGGGCCAGCGGGGAGCTGTTGAAGGGGAATCCCCACGCGGAAAGCGTGTTCCAGGGATCCTGGAGGGTGGGGTTGTTGTTGAGATAAAACCCGGCCGCGGCGGATTTGCCGAAGAGGTTCACCGAGTCGGCGTAGCGCAGTTCGACGTTGTCCCAGTTCCAGCTCTTGGCGACGCCGTCATAGGTGTGCTGGTAGAAGATGCCGATTTTATTCAGGACATCGCCGGCGTTGTCACCAAAGAGGGTCTTGGCATAGGGACCGAACAGCCGACCGGAGTAGAAGATGCTGGCGGTTCCGAGGGCGAAATTGTCGTTGTCCCTGAATCCGGGTGCAGCGCCGCCAGGAATCCCCGCCTGGGTGTGGGTGAACCCGGGCTGCAGCATAAAGGCGATGGGCGGCAGCATGGTCTGATCCGCACTCATCGTGTACCCGCCCAATTTGAACGACCGGCCGAAATCGTTCAGGATCGGAAACTCCGTGTGGCAGGCGGTGCACTGCAGATTCACCTGGCGTGCAAACGCGGGCGTGGCCTGGACCGATGCTGGGATAAACGCGGCGACGGAGGAGAGGATCGCGGCGACCGCACCGCGGAGGAAGTTGGAGGACATGGCTCGGAATATGAGAGTAGGACAATCTGCACCGCCCCCGGGATGGACCGTGGTCGTGATGCCTCGCCGAGAGCAACGCATTTCGCGGTCAAACTCCCACCTCAACCTGTCGGCTGGTGGGATTACAGCCGCGGGCTGCTTGGATGCCGACGGTCAGTTGCCGGTTAGCCGACTCTCCCCTGACGTCGCCTGTTCCCGGGGCCGCGTACCTGAATCAGCGGCCCTGCAGGGCCTGGCGTGGAGGCCAGCGAAGCCAGCACACAGCGGACGACTTCGCGCGCGCGAGGGGTGGTGGTGGCGTGGGCGAGGATTGGAATCATGACAGGATGCAGAAACGCCGTGGTGGCGTCCTTGAGCACCGTGGCCATGGCGTCCAGATCCATCGGTCGGAATTCCCCGGATTGAACGCCCTCGGCGAGCAGGGCCCGGAAGGCGTCAAACAACGCCTTGCGATGCCCCTCGGCCGCGTCCGGGCGAAGCTCGAAGAGGTCACGGAAGGCCTCATAGACCTCCGGATCCTCGGTGTGCCGCCGCCGCCGCCGCTGATGCAGAGTCACCACCAGCCCCTCGATTCGCTCGCCGGCCGTTCCCGGACCCTGGCTCGACTCACGGACAAAGGCTTCCACGCGCGTGAGCCAGTCCTTCACCACGGCATCCAGCAGCTCCGTCTTGTTTCGGAAGAAGCGGTAGATGTTCGCATGGGACATCCCGAGATCCCGCGCGATGTCCACGATCGCCAGCCGGTCCTTGCCGTGCCGCCGCAGGAGCCGGAGGGTCGCCTCCAGAATGCGAAGGCGGGTCTGATCGGAGGGCAGTCTGCGCATGACGTAATTGACATATGACACGGAATGTCAATTGACAACCGGGAACTCCATTCTAGCGTCGATCCTCGTCGTGCCGCCGGGTGTCAATGGGGTTTGCATTCAGGGTGGCGCCGCCTAGCCTCGATTCGATTCACCAGTCCACAGTGCCCTCGTTTCCGTCGGGAAGCGTGTAGTTGGGGTGCCCTGTGGCCAGTCTCAATAGCCATGAATGCCGATTCCCGTCGAACCGCCCCCAATTCGTCCGCCGCCAAAGAGGGTTCGTCCATTGGCATGGTTGCGGTGGTTGTGGTGTTGACGCTACTGGGCGCGGGGACGTGGTGGCTGGTGCGAAACCGGCAGGACGCGGCAGCCGCCAAGGCCGGCGGACCCAATCGCGCGGGATTCGAAATCCCCGTGGTGGAGGGCGTGGTCGTTCGCAAGGATCTTCCCCTGTACCTCGATGGATTGGGCACGGTGCAGGCGTTCAATGCCGTCACGGTGAAGGCCCGGGTCGAGGGGCTGCTCCGGCGGGTGGTGTTCAAGGAGGGCCAGGAGGTGAAGGCGGGCGATCTCCTGGCGGAGATTGATCCCGTGCCGTTTGAAATCGCCGTCCAGCAGTCGGAGGGGAAGCTCGCCGAGGATAACGCGAGGCTGGAGAATGCGCGCGCCGAGCTGGTCCGAGACGAGGGACTCGTGGATCGGAAGATTCTTTCGGCGAAGGATTTTGAGGACCAGAAGGCGCTGGTGCTGCAGTTGACGGCCACGGTGAAGTCCG
>CANGMO010000378.1 GCA_947454295.1 Verrucomicrobiota bacterium
GGTTGCCGACCTCGAGGAGATCGTCGTGGGCAGCGCCAACGGCATCCCAATCCGGCTCCGCGAGGTGGCCACCATCCAAATCGGTGGCGATTTCCGGCGCGGCGTGCTCGATGTCGGCGGACGCGAGGTGGTCGGCGGCATCGTGGTCATCCGGACCGGCGAGAACGCGATGGAAATCCTGAAACGCGTGAAGACGCGCCTGGCCGACATCGCCCCGGGACTCCCGCCCGGCGTGACCGTCAAACCGTTCTACGACCGCGGTGACCTGATCGAGCGCACCCTCGACACCCTGCGGCATGCGCTCACCGAGGAACTGGTGCTGGTGACGCTCGCCCACATTCTTTTCCTCTTTCACTTCCGCAGCATCCTGATCGTCACGCTGCCGCTGCCCCTAAGCATCCTGGGATCGTTCATTCTCATGGACCGGTTCGGGATCAGCTCGAACATCATGTCCCTCTCCGGCATCGCCATTGCGATCGGCGTGCTGGTGGATGCGGGCATCGTGATGACCGAAAACGTCATCCGGCACTGCGAACGCGAGGAGGAACGGCTGGGCCGCCGGCTCACCGCCGCGGAAACGCTGTCGACCACGCGGGCCGGTGCGACGCAGGTGGGACGCCCCATCTTCTTCGCGATGGCGATCATCCTGCTGGCCTTCGTGCCCGTCTTCGCGCTGGGCGGCCAGGAGGGCAAGCTCTTCCATCCGCTCGCCTTCACCAAAACCTTCGCATGTCTCGCCGCCACGCTGCTGGCGGTGACGCTCGTTCCGGTCCTGTGCTCGCTGCTCATCCGCGGGCCGTTCCATCGTGAGCAGGACAACTGGCTGATGCAGCTCCTGATGCGCGTCTATGTTCCCGTCCTCGATTGGGCGCTCGAGCATCGGAGAACGGTGCTGGGACTCGCCGCCGCGCTGTTGGCGGCCGCCGGAGTCACCGCATTCGGTCTGCCGCGTTCCTGGCTGACACGGCTGGAGGTCTCGCATCCCGAGGCCGCCCAGCGACTCGCCGGATTCGGCAGCGAGTTCATGCCCGCCCTGAACGAGGGCTCATTGCTGTTCATGCCGGTGCTGCTTCCGTCCACCTCCTTGACCGAGGTGAGGCACATCCTCGCGGAACAGGATCGTGTCATCGCCGAGACCCCAGAGGTGCTCAGTGTCGCGGGCAAACTCGGCCGGGCCGAAACCGCAACCGATCCGGCTCCTGTGGAGATGATCGAGACCACCATCCTGCTGCGACCGGAGTCCGAATGGCGCGCCGGCATGACGAAGCAAAAGCTGATCGCTGAGCTTTCACAGAAACTCACCACGCTGCCCGGATACGTTCCCGGATTTCTGCAACCGATTGAAAACCGGGTGCTGATGATCTCCACCGGCATCCGCGCGCAACTGGGCGTCAAGCTGCTGGGGACGGATCTCAATCAGCTTCAGCAGCTCGCCTTCGACGTGGAAAAGATCGTGCGATCGATCCCCGGTGCGGCCGGCGTGGCCCCCAGCCGCGTGCAGGGGAAGCCGTATCTCAACATCGAGGTCGACCGCGCCGCCATGGCCCGTTACGGGCTCTCCGCCCGCGAGGTGCTTGACGTCGTGGAATCCGGCATCGGTGGCCGCACCGTGGGAACGCGACTGGAGGGCCGGGAACGGTTTCCCATCCAGGTTCGATACGATCGCGAGACACGCGAAGATCTGGAACGTCTCGGCGACGTGCCCGTGGCGCTCCCTGGTGGAAAGTTCATCCCTCTGGGAACCGTAGCCAAGATCCAGCGCGTCGAGGGCCCGGGGGAGATCGCCAGCGAGAACGGCCGGCTGCGCGTGTTCGTGCAGGCGAACGTCCAGGGACGCGACCTCGGCGGATTCGTCAACGAGGTGCGCGAACGCATGGATCGCGACATCAAACCCAAGCTGCCACCGGGCGTGACCATCGAGTACTCGGGCCAGTACGAGCACCAGCTGCACGCCGCAGAAACGCTTCGCATGATCGTGCCGGCGGTGCTGCTGATCATCTTCCTGCTGCTGCATCAGGTGTACCACAGCTTCAAGGAGGCGGCGCACGTCTTCCTCGCCGTCCCGTTTGCACTCAGCGGCTCGGTGTTCCTCCAGGCGTGGATGGGTTATCCGTTCAGCGTCGCGGTGTGGATCGGCTATATCTCGCTCTTCGGCATCGCCATTCAAACCGGCGTGGTGATGGTGGTTTACCTGGAAGAGGCCATTGAACGGAAACGCGCGGCCGGCGGTGGGGTGCTCACTCGCGAGACCCTGCTGGAGGCCATCCGTGAGGGTGCACGTCTGCGATTGCGGCCAAAGGTGATGACCGTGGCCACCACCATCGCGAGCCTGCTGCCCATCTTCTGGAGCACGCGAACCGGTGCCGAGGTGATGAAGCCGCTGGCAACGCCGGTGGTGGGCGGATGCATCAGCTCGCTGATCCACATCCTGGTCGTCACCCCCGTCATCGTGGCGTGGCTGCGCGAGCGGGAATTGGCTGCGGAAGCATCGAAGGTCGAGGGACACGTCGCTCGGTAGGGAAACTCCACAACTGGTAGGGCGAGGCTCCTGCCGAGCCGGGTGAACCACCCCGTTCCACCCCGCGCCAACGCGTCCCATCCGCCATCTACACTCCGCGGCTCACCGGGAGGGCATAGGTTCACCCTACCGATAAAGATCCGCAGCGGGTGTCTCTCCCTTCAACCCATCAGCATTTCAACTCTTCAACCGCCGCTCTTAGGTTTAACCCTTCAACCGCTCCGAACGTCACCCCACCGCCTCGACGATCATGTCGACCGTCTTGTCGATGCCGCCCTGGTTCTTGTCCACGACGCTCCGGGCACGCCATCCCATTTCGCCGCGGAGATCCGGATCGTCGAGAAGCCGGGCAATGGCGGTCTCCAATTCCTGCGCGTTTTTGACCTGAATGGCTGCATTTTGCGCCAGGAACTCGGGGACGATCTGCGGAAAATTCTGCATGTTCGGCCCAAATAAGATGGGCTTCGACTGGGCCGCGGGCTCGATCGGGTTCTGCCCTCCCTCGGCGGTGAGGCTCTTGCCGACGAACACGACGTCGGCTCGTTCATAGAAGGCGAGCAGCTCCCCGGTCGTGTTGACGATCAGGCAGTCGACCTCGCCGGGGCTGCAGCGACGTCCACCGCTGAGTTCCGTCCGGTAGATCGGCCGCACCCCGGCCGCCTTGAGTTCGCGTCCCACTTCGGCACCGCGCTCCTGATGTCGCGGCACCACGATGAGAAACAACTTGGGGAAGCGCTTCCGCAGCCGACCGGCAATCTCCGCGAGGATGCTCTCCTCACCCGCGTGCGTGCTGCCACCGACCAGCACCAGCGCGTCATCGGGCACGCCGATCTGCCGCATCAGGGCTTCGACATCAATCTTCCCGCGCTGCGGTGTGGACGCCGAATCGAACTTGAGGCTGCCGACCACCTTCACCACCTCGGGCTGGCAGCCGAGGGCGATCAGGCGCTTGGCATCCGCCTCATTCTGCACACCCACGCCGGCAAAACGTTCGAACAGCGGGCGGAACAGGAATCCCGCCCGGCGATAGCCGCGGAAGGACCGGTCGGAAATTCGCGCATTCACCAGGAAGTACGGGATGCCGCGGCGCTGGAGCCCCCAGATCATGTTCGGCCACAGCTCGGCCTCAACGAAAATCATGGCCTCGGGATTCAGCAGCCCCAGTGCCCGCTGCACGTGTTTGCGACGGTCGACCGGATA
>CANGMO010000379.1 GCA_947454295.1 Verrucomicrobiota bacterium
AATCCGATTGGTCAGATCTCCACCTGACCCATCGGCAGGCCCCCAACCACCCCTTCCCGCTATCCGACGTGGTTCGCGAGTACGACGACTACGCCTGGGAACGCCTCGGAGATCCCTGGAGGTACCAAAAGGATCCGCTTCCACCGGGGCAGCTGCCATTCTGGCTCGGTGTGTACGAACGTGCCCCGGGGAATTTTCGTTCCGGCACCTTCGCGAACTTTTGGAACCAGCGCTCCAACGATGCCCTCGGGGTGTTCGTCGACGATGTCTCGGGCTGGCAAACCCACGAATACGCCTATGAAGTGGAGTCGCCCGCGCTCCAGGTTCGCTACGTCGCGGAGGGCTCCCGCTTTGTGTGGCAGTGGCCCCTTGTGCGGGGACGGCGCTCCACCTGCGTGGCCTTCTACGATCACGCCCTGGATCGGGCCGCCCAGCGGGATCTCGAGACGCGTTTTCGCGGGGTGCCCCATGAAGGCACCACCTATTCCGTGCCGCTCACCTTCACCTCGCACACGCTGACGCTGCAAAACCGCCACGGGTCGCTGGATCTGAACCGCCTCAAGGACTGGCAGCTCACCGATCCCAATCCGGGAAACCGGCCGGCATTGATATTCCCCGGCGGAACCCCCGACGACGCGGCGGCGTTGGAGCGCCGGTTGTTCACCTCGCCCTTCACCTGCACCCTGCCGGTTACGGGAACCCGTCAAATGGCCGGCCACGGCCCCATTCCCGGGAGGAGCATCGTCAACTTCAGTCCCGTACCCAGCCGGCAGGTGCTGGGGAGCTGGGTGGACGCCTTTGACCGGACTCGCGGGGTCATGACGGAACGCCAGCGCCGCCGTCTCACCGGGCTCCTGCTGCTTCTGGCCCACGTGCACAGTGCCGACGAATTCATGCCGGTCGTGGGCATGCTGAGCGGTCATCCCAACTTTCTCGCCGACGTGAAGGCCGTGCCTCCCGCGCTGGCGCGACTGTTTCCCACGCACCCCCGGGCAGGGCTTTGGGCCGATCAGTGGGAAAAAACCGTGGAGCTGAACACCCGCTTCAATACGCGGCCGGCGGTTAAATCCTGGGACTCGCACGGCGGACGCTGGACCGAGAATCTGGGCACCTACGTGTGGGCCTTTCTTGGGCCGTCGCTGAAGACCAGCTTTCTGCTGAAGCAGTACGACGGCCGCGAGCGATTCCTCTCGCCGCAGCTGGCCGAAATGGCGGAGTGGCTGGTCAATGCCCTCTCGGCGCCCTTCCTTGGTGAATCCGAATCCGGCTGGCGCACACTGCAGGAGACGGACTACGGACGCGAATGGGGTGTGGTGGCCCCCGGCAAGGGGCCGTATCGCGTCCATCCCCCGCAGGGCGCGCACTCCGAACAACGCATGGCCCCCCGTGAACTCTGGTACTTCGGCCGCTGCCTGCAGCGCTATGCCCCGCTCGCCGCGGAGTACGCCATGTGGGCAGCCCGTCCCACGCATGTCGAAATGGAGGCGGGACCGGATCATCACGAACCATGGGATGTGATGTACCAGGGCCCCGACAACCGCGGGACCAATCCGCGCCTCCGCAGCCGAAAGTTCACCGGCTACGGGGTCGTGCTGCGCGCCGGCGTGGATACGCCCGCCGAAGTATCGGTGCATCTCCAGCAAATAGACGATGGCCCCAACTACCGCTGGGGTCGTGCCGGCGAGGGCGGATGCGGCATCCTCTACTTTTATGCGACTGGAAAATCCTACAGCTTCACCGCCCCGGAGGACGTCGGCGACCGCGATGACCAGGACACCGACTTCTGCACCACCTTCGGCGTCTACAAGAACGGTGGATTTCGCTCCATCGGAATGAACGTGCTGTCCCGGCCGCTTTACGATTTGGGCACGGGACAGTTCGCCGAAATCGTTCCGCGTACCGGCCCCGGAAGCTACGCCTCGCCGGAGCACCTCGGACGGAGCGTCCTGCTGGCCGGCACCGAGTACTTCGTGCTCTACGATGCGGTCGCACATCAGGCGCTGACCCACCGGCTGTCCTGGTTCGTCCGCAAGGGCGATCCTCTTCCCGTCATCCAGCTCTTGTTGGGCGCTTCCGGGCATCGCGAAACGCAGAAGACCGAACTCACCACGTCCTCGAGTTCGGGTGTTTGGTTTGACGGATTGGGCGATTCGCTCGCGGTGGTGTCGCACCGAAAGGATCTCCAGTCCGAAGCCACTCCCTTCGGCTGTCGCGTCCGCCTTCCGGGAGTTGAGGATCTGGTTTTCAGGAGACAGGATGCGGTGGAATTCAATCGGGAGGGCTACCGCTTCAGCGGCACCGCCGGATGGATTCGCACCACTGCAACGCAAGTGGAACTCGCCCTGTTCCATGGAACCCGCATCGGGGTTCCAGGATTGCTGGTGGAGACCAACGACACCGATCTGGGCCTCAGTGCCCGGGTGTCTGCAGCCACCCCGCTTGCGGGTCGCTACCTGGCACCCAATCCCGCAAAACTCCGGATATCAGGCTCCCGCGTGACCGGCTCGCTGGTGTTCCACGTCGACGGCGCCCCGGTGGCAATACAGCGCGAGGGCGAACACCACGTCGTGGAATTGCCCGCGGGATCGCACCAGTGGGAACTCACCGACACGCTTCCTGTTCCCATCGCCCCGCGGATCCTTCGCACCGAGAACCGCTCGGGCGGGGCTCGCGTGATCCTCGAGCCCGTGGCGGGAGCTTCGGGATATCGACTGGAACTCAGCCGCGACGGGGGGTTCCAGTGGCAGCCGCAGCCGACGAACCGCGAACCCGTTTTGCAGGTGACCGGACTCCAGTCCGGAGAAAAGGTTCATCTGCGGGCCGTCGCCCTGAATTCACGCCACGAAAGCCCGCCGGGAGCGGACTATCCCCTCTACGCCACCGACGATCCGCCTTCAGCTCCCGACGGCCTTCGCGTGGACCTGGCGGACGGCGTCGCCCACGTTCATTGGGGCGAAGTGCTGGGGGTGACCGAATACCGCCTCTACGGACGCGCCCGTTCCGGGGGCTCCTTTCAACTGCTTTACCAGGGCCTTACTCGATCACATCAGGATCATCGCCCAGGCATTCGCCCCAGTGACACCATCCCGGGCAGCACTCTCCGCACGACCGAGCCAGGCATCTTCGAATACGTGGTGACCGCTGTGAACAGCAATGGCGAGGGCCCGCGCTCCCATCCGGCCGACACCGATCCGTCCTCGTGGCGAAACTGGGATCCCAGGCCCGGCGAACCCTTCCGACGGGTCACACGTTTCCCCATTGATGCACCGGAGTCGGATCCTGCCTTCGAACGCCACTACCCGGAGTAGCCTGGGCTCAGGGGTGCGTGGCACGCAGACGGAAGTAGCTGGACGCACCTTCGACCGGTATGAGGGCCGAGCCAGTGGCCGAGTCTCCCGCTGCATTGGTGGCCCGAGCGGCCCAGTTGACGGAAGACAGCGCGGCGCTCGATTCCAGCACCCGGGTCATCGCTGGGTTCCCGCGCCAGCGAATCAATCCCATGCCATTCGTGATGCCCACCTGCGTGAAATGCAGAAACACGGCGTCCGGATCGGTGCATTCAAAGGCGCCTACATCCGGCGCCCCGAACCGTTGACGCGCGATGCCCTGCATCGGGTGCAGATATTCCGACACCGGCTGAAGATCGAATCCATCCTGGATGCCCGGCGAGGCACCCCAGTCGATTGCCTTGGACCAGGCCGCGA
>CANGMO010000380.1 GCA_947454295.1 Verrucomicrobiota bacterium
AGTTCCGGATGCTTCTTCACGTAGTCCTCGAGCGCCGCCTTGAGGGCCTCCTCGGCAAGCACCGAGCAGTGGATCTTCACCGGAGGCAGGCCGCCGAGCGCGTCCACGACCTCCTGATTCGAGAAGTTCATCGCCTCGTCGATGGTTCGGCCCTTGATGAGCTCGGTCGCCATGCTGGAGCTGGCGATCGCGGAGCCGCAGCCGAAGGTCTTGAAACGGGCGTCGGCAATCTTGCCGTCCTTGATCTTCAGGCTGATTTTCATGATGTCGCCACAGGCGGCGGCACCAACTTCACCGACACCATCGGCGTCCTTGATGTCGCCCATGTTGCGAGGGTTCATGAAGTGTTCCATGACCGTCGGGTTGTACAGGGTGTAGGTATCGCTCATATCAATTTCAAAAGTTCAGTGCTCGTTCTCTTCCACCGCTCGCTCGATCAAAATTAAGATTCAGGTTTCAGGCCGCCGACTTCGCCGCCGCGGCTCCAACCGCCGGGGAGCTTTGGGCACGGAACACGATCCGCTCCCGCTCCCGTGCCTGCCGCACCATGCCTCCAGGAATGTGACGTCCGGCCAGCTGGGCAACCGTGGTGCCCGAAAAGACTTCCTTGATGCGGTCCTGGGCCTCGGCGAACAGGCCGCACAGGGCACAGCCGCTCGCGTGCTCGCATCCCGTGTCGACATCCAGGCAACGGGTCAGGGAAACCGGTCCCTCCACCGCCTCGATGACCTCCAGCGCCGTGATCGTTTCCGGCGCACGCATCAGCATGAACCCGCCCCCGGATCCGCGACTCGACTTCACCAGCTTCCCACGGGCGAGGCTTTGAAAAATCTTCCCGAGGAAGCTCACCGGGATTTCCTCCTCGCCGGCGACCACGTCGAGCATGACCACCTCACCCATGGGGCGCCGGGCGAGGGCCAGTAGGCCCAACATCGCATATTCGCTTGCGCGCGTGATTTGCATGGAGAGTTTAAACAGGACCTTTTTGGTCCGCTTGAGGAAGCCAAGGTACTGCGGGAAGGGTGGGTGTCAAACTGGTTTGTGAAATTCGCGGCCCGGAGGATCGGCGAGTGGCGCCCGGAGGCGTTGAAAGAGTGATTCGGGCCGCAGACGCCAAGGAGGTGGGGGTGGGGAACCCCGCTGAAGAAACGTACTACAGCCCGAATCGGAAGAAAAATTAGGAGCGGATGTGGGGAATGTCAATTCCTTGGAACATATGGATCGGGCGAGACGCGTCCGTCGGCACGGCAGGGTGCGCGTGGCGCGGTCGCGCGGTTGTTGCGGCTTGCGTGAACCGCAAGCTTGACCGCTTCCCTCGCTGTGTTTGCATGGGTGGGTCATGATGAAGGTATTGATTGGCCTGCTCGCCCTCGCTGGGATTCTCGCTTCCACCGGCTGCTACAGCACGCCCGAGGGACACCACAAGTTTGGCACCCCCTGGGGTCGCGACACGATCGAGGGTCGCTACGAGCGACCGGTGGATCAGGTGTTTGCCGCCACGAAGGAGGTCCTCGGATTCAATGGCACTCTGACCGGCGAAAACACCATCGCCAAGATCGTCACCGCCAGTGTCGATGGCCGCACCGTCTGGGTGAAGATTGATGAGGTTGAACCCCGCGTGAGCCGCGTGACCGTTCAGGCCCGCAAGCAGGGCGGTCTTCCTGACATCTATCTGGCCAGTGAGATCGACAAGCAGATCGCCATCCGCCTGAAGTAGGCGCAGGCGTCGCGCAACCCGAGGCCGGGTTGCGATGCACGAACGGCCCGTCTCCCGATTGGGGAGACGGGCCGTTTGCGTTGCCGGGGGCGCCGGCGACTTTTCGGGGCGGGGATCAGTCGAACATTTTCCCGGGATTCAGAATGCCGTGGGGATCGAGCGCCTTGCGAAGCTCGCGCATGACCCGCATTTGGGCATCGCCCATGAATTTGGGCAGGAATCCCTTCTTGGCCACGCCGACCCCGTGTTCCCCGGTGATGGTCCCGCCCAGGCGGATGGCCTCGTCGAAGATTTCGTGAAACGCCTGCTCGATCCGGTGCATTTCAGCAGTGTTGCGTTCGTCGGTGAGGAAGGTGGGGTGGAGGTTGCCGTCACCCATGTGACCGAAGGTCCCGATGCGGAGTTCGTACTTCTTGGCGATCTCCTCGACGAATCGCACCATGCGGGCGAGTTCGCTGCGGGGAACCGTGGCGTCCTCGAGGATGGTGGTGGGGGCCACCCGGGCAAGCGCGCTGAACGCCGATCGACGGGCACTCGCCAGGCGATTCGCCTCGGCCTCGTCCTTGGCCACCCGGACTTCCATCGAGCCGTTTGCGCGGGCGATCGCCTCCATCTGGGCGGCCTCCTCGGCCACCTGGGCCGGGTGCCCATCCGTTTCCATGAGCAGCAACGCTTCGCAATCGAGCGGGAGCCCAATTTTGGCGTAGTCCTCAACGCAGTGGATGGTGGTCCGGTCGAGGAACTCCAGAGTGCAGGGGATGATTTTGGCGGCGATGATGTCGCTGACCGTCTGGGCTGCCGCATCCATTCGGGAATACGTGGCAACCAGGGTCTTCTTGGCCGCCGGTTTGGGAATCAGTTTGAGCAGGACCTGGGTAATGACGCCGAGGGTGCCCTCGCTGCCGATGAACAGATCCTTGAGCGAATAGCCGGCCACATCCTTTACGCACTTGTTGCCGGTGAAGAGGATCTCGCCATTGGGGAGCACCACTTCCAAACCCATCACGTAGTTGCGCGTGATGCCGTACTTCAATCCGCGCAACCCGCCGGAATTCTCCGCCACGTTTCCGCCGATGGTGGAGATCTTCATCGATCCCGGGTCTGGTGGGTAGAACAGCCCAACGGCGGCGGCGGCATCGGCGATCTGCAGCGTGGTGACACCCGGCTCGGCGAGCAGCGTGAGATTGGCCTGGTCGATCTCGAGAATGCGGGTCATGCGGACCAGGCAGAGCACGATGCAGCCGGCCACGGGCAGGCTGCCGCCGGAGAGGCCCGTGCCGGATCCGCGGGTGACCACCGGCGTGCCGGTGCGGGTCGCCAGCGCGAGGACCGCCGCAACCTGCTGCGCGGAGTTCACGAAGACCACGCATCCGGGCGACTGGATCAACGCCGCGGTGCCGTCGAAGGAATAGGCTGCGAGATCCTCCGCGGAGGTCAGGACCTGCGCGTCCCCGAGGAGGGAGCGCAATTCGGAAACGATGGCGGCGTTCAGCGGCATGATGGGAAAAGGTGGCGGAGCGTGGCGTCCGGGGTCAAGGAACCGGAGCACCCATGCGCCATGCCGCCGGAATCAAAAAAGACGGAGCGCTTCCAGCACGGCCCGCGTTTTTGGAACTTCGTGGGTGCGAAAGAGGCTCGTCTTGCCGAGGGCGGCGAGCACGGCAAAGAACGGTTCAGCGGTGCGGACCTCGTCTTCGAAGCACTCGAAGGCGTGGGGCAGGGCATGGCATACCGGCCAGCCGAGTCGGCGAAGGCGGAACGAATTCAGAAACACCGTCATCTGGTGCCGGATGCGCACCGAGGAGTCCTGAAGATTGCGGTAGTAAAAACCGAGGCCGGGATCGATCCACAACTTGCGAACGCCCTGGGCCGTGGCGAGGTCGATTTGACGCGCAAAACTGTCGACCAGCGTGCCCACCGGATCGGTGCCGAGTTGCAGGTCGGCGACGTCGCGGACATTGCCTCCCTGGACGAAGCAGAGA
>CANGMO010000381.1 GCA_947454295.1 Verrucomicrobiota bacterium
CTGTCCACACCACTACCACATGTTTGTGCGAGTTCAGACTGAGGAACGCGCCTTCAGCGCTTTGATCTTGTGATGATCGATTCCTGGGGTTGGCACCCCAGGCTAGGGTTGTGGCGGGCCTTTGGCCCTTGGGGACAGTTGCCGTGGGATTCGGCTTGGTGGTCGAAAAGGGTTCAATCCTTCGCGGCTTGGCGTTCTTTGCGTGACCCTCCCGCACATGCGGTCAGAAGCGCATTGCAGAAAGAACGCCAGGGTGCGGTCGTTTCCGTTGTCCGATGCACCTCCGAAGGAAGTGCGGGCTAACCATCATTTCAATCCAATCGCGATGAGTCAGCAGCTTCCACTCCGACTGCCAGGTGGCATGGGTGGCTCACTCCTGTCGTCAGGCCATTTCACCGATTGAAAAGAATCCTCATCCTCGCGACGGCAACCGCATTGGCTCTCTTCGGGGTTGGACTCTGCTACCAGCGTCCTGCTCCGGCGGATTCCCCTAAAATCATCGGGTCTCTCTCATCCGCGGCGGTTCAGGACATTGTCGATATCGTTCGCCATCAGAATCGATCTCGAGTGCGCGAATGCCTGTTCACCGGGCGGATTCAGAGTGCTTGGTACTACTTTCAGGAAGCGCGGCATTCTTCCATTGAAGCCATCGTCCAGAATGAGGGCGGCTCCGTGGGAGTGGTCGAACTGGTGCGCATCCCTCAACAGCCGGTGCGTCGGCGCACGAATACGATGGGCGGTTGGACGGGAAACTGGACGGGGACAAGAGGCTCCACCAATGCGGCGGAACACTGAGCGGCCGAAGGCGCCACGCCAGCGTGGCGACGCCTCGATTTCCCCTTGAGGGCGGCACTTCTTCGCGCACTTTCCTCCCAACCCACCGCCATCGTTGGGCGGCGCCAGCCGGCTGGCCTTTCCCATGACTTCAAAACAGAGAAACTACACGCTGCTGGCGGTTCCAGGCGTCTCCGTTGTCTGGCTGCTGCTGTTCTACAGCTTTTGCCTCCGGGTTCGCCTCGCACTGGGACATTGGCCCACCACCATTGGAGAGGACGGTGGCGTGGGAGCCTCGTTCCACTACCATCTCGGATTCTTGATTCTCGTCGCCTTGTACATCGCAGTTCCGATCTCAACCATCCTTTCCGCCGGCGTACTCATCTTTTCGAGGCGTCATTCCCCATCTGGCGCGATCCCCATTCTCCTGATTCCCTGGCTCATCTGGGCATTCGTCACATTCGTCGATCCCCACGGATTGTACCTCTGGTATCTGGATTGAACCGCACTTCCACGAATCTGAGCCCACTGCCACGAACCCAAGAATTCCAAACGATCATCTTTCGTCGGCCACGAATCACCCGACGTTTCGAAAAACCATGAAAGCCATCGAGGGTTACAAACTCATCACGCCGGAGGACCTCAGCTGGCGGCCGTCGAATCTTATGCGCATTCCGAATGCCGACTATCTGGAGCGCACCGGCAGTGAACTCCTGGGAGCGCGCCTGTGGCGACTACCGCCCAAAAGCGCCAACACGCTCCACAAGCACGTGATCGCCGAGGAGTTCTACTTCGTCCTCGAGGGCACCGGTCGGATCCGGATTGGCGACGAAACCCTGACCGTCCCGCGCTACGGCGGTGTCCTGGTCGGGCCCTCCCAACTGCGCCAGGTGTTCAACGACTCCGACTTCGAGGTCCTGTGGCTCATCATCGGCGCCCCGGACAAGGAATTCGCAGACGGCCAGATTGATCTGAAGCAGCACTACCCGGTTGAACCCACGCAGCTTCCGCCCGAGCTTGCCGGTACGACATGGCCACCGAAGCCCTGAACCGAAACAACAAGGTGCCAGAGCAGACGCCCATGTCGATCGGACCCACGTTGTCGAATGGGTTACTCCAGCCGGCGCCGCAGCTGATCCTGTAGGTTGAAGACGGTGGTTCAGGTTACTCCTGCCTGACGTAAAATGAGCATCCGAGCATTGAAGCGCGACGGCGCGGAACAATCCCCCTCTCGAGACGGCTTTACCCTGCTCGAACTGGCGGTGGTCGTTGGAATCATCGGCATTTTGGCCGCACTGCTTCTCCCCGCGCTGTCCACTGCCAAGTCTCGCGCGCAGGGCGCCGCCTGCAGGAACAATCTCAGACAGGTCGGGCTTGCCTTGGCGGCGTACGTTTCAGATTCGCACCGCTACCCTCCCATGTGGGGCGTGATCGGGGGATCTTTCGCCACCTGGGCTGACAAGTTGACCGCGGACGGCAGGTGGAGCTGGACCAACAGATCGTGGCACTGCCCTTCCTACCTGTCGCAAAACGGGCTGATCCAATTCAGACCGCCTCCCAAACAGGTGATCTTTCACGGAAGCTACGCCTACAACGGATACGGGATTGCCGGCTTGGAAGGATCCCCACAGCTCGGGTTAGGTGTCCTTCCCCGTTCGGCAGCTCCGGACCCCGAGGTGCAGGCGCCCAGCGAACTGTACACGGTGGCGGATTCCAGGACGTTCAGGGACATCCCCATTGGGGGTGAGGGCATTGTTCCAGGATTGTCCGGTGGGATCCACATGGACCCCTATCATGCGTTCAAGGAGGAGACACCACCCTTGCATCGTGTTGGTTATAATATTCTGTTCGCCGATGGGCACGTGGCATTGGTGAAGCGAAGCAATTATCTGTACCCTCCCCGGACCGCGCAGCACTGGAACCGCGACAATCAACCCCACCCCGAGGCCTGGGCACCCCGAAATGAATGGGTCATCCAACAGTAATATCTGGTCAACGTCGGCTTGAGCACGCGATGTGGGGACCTGACCAGGCGGCGCAGCGAACCCTGCCGGAGCGCCGCGATTACAACCGTTGCGTCCCGCTGACCCCGTCTCACCCGGTTGGGAGAATTGATCACTACACTCCATGATCGACCCTTCAAGGTTCGTCGAAAACAGCGGACTCCTGACCGACCTGTTCGGCGAGTGGCCGTCGTTTCATGACGCCGAGGTGCACGCGATCGATCTCTGGCGCGGCGATGTTTGTCCGGAACGGGATTGTTGGATTGGGCCGGTCCTGAACGCGAAGATTCAGGTTTTGGAGGCCACCCAGCGTGGTGCCCAACACGCAGGTGCCGACACTCTCGTTACGTTGCGATTCCATGACGTCGACTGCCTCGAACTGCGCGAGTTCAACCATCAGAACGCAATTCTGCATCTTTCGTTCGAGCATGAAAGTCGCGGGGATGGACTGACGCCCTACATTCGAGTCGAGTTCCGGCAAGCGCATGGGATCCAGGCTTCATTTGCTTGTCTCCGCATTGAGGTGATCGGTGCAGAGCACTATTCCCGGGGCGCCCGGGGAGGATCTGGCGCGACTCAAAAGCGAGGTGGGTAGGACCAGCCGCGGTCTTGAGGCGCGTTTTTCCGGGCGGGTGGGTTTGTGGTGTCCTGGAGAGATGGCAGTCGGGCCCTTCTGCCGTCCCTGCGGGACTCATTTCGTTTTGATGACGGATCCCCGGCCTGAAGGCCGGGGCTATTTTCAGGAGGGGCTCAGGTCGAAGGCCTAAGCCCCTTCAACCCTTTCAGCGATTCATCCCTTCAACCGCCGCTTTTAGGTTCCGGTCTTTGCGCCTTGGCGTCCTTGGCGTGACACCCTTCCCACGTCGCGTTTCGGAGGGTCACACCAAGGACGCCAAGCCGCAAAGGATGGGAACGGATC
>CANGMO010000382.1 GCA_947454295.1 Verrucomicrobiota bacterium
CCGTACACCACGTGAACACCGGCCTCTTCGAGGGCGCGGGACCACCGGATGTTGTTGGCCTCGTCGAAGCGGGCCTTGAGCTCGACCACGGCGGTGACTTGCTTGCCATTGCGGACCGCTTCCATGAGCGCCCCGATGATCCGCTGATCGCCGCCTGTGCGGTAGAGGGTCTGCTTGATCGCCAGCACCTTGGGATCCGCCGCCGCCTGCTCGAGGAACTCGACCACGGAATTGAACTGCTCGTAGGGATGGTGGAGCAGGTGATCGCGGCGGCGGATGGCTGCGAACAGGTCGGTGACCCCCTGAAGGCTCGCAGCGACCGGTGCGGAGAATCGAGGATCGCGCAGCTCGGGCAGCTGGCCGTCCTCCACGATTGCCATCAGGCGGGTGGGATTCACCGGACCGTCGATGAGATACAGGTCATGCTCGGCGAGGTGGAAGGTCTCCAGGAGTTTCGCGCGGACGTCCTCGGGGCAGTCGGCTGCGAGTTCGAGGCGGACCGCGTCGCCCTTGCGGCGATTATGCAGCTCCACCTCGACCGCCTTCAGCAGGTTCGGGGCGTCCTCCTCATCGAGATAGAGCTCGCTGTTGCGGGTGACGCGGAACGGCCACCAACCCTCGATCTGCGTGCCGGGGAACAATTCGAGCAGGTGGGTGCCGATGAGATCGGCGAGGAACACATAGGCCTGCGGACCGCGTTCCTCGCGGGGCAGCCGGACCAGCCGCGGCAGCACGCGTGGGACCTGCACGACGGCCAGACGCCGTCGCACTTCGCCGGTGTGGGTGGCGGTGAGGCGGACGATGAGATTCAGCGACTTGTTCTGCAGCTGCGGAAAGGGGTGCGAGGGATCGACCGCCAGCGGGGTCAGCACCGGATGCACCTCGGCATGAAAGTAGCGGTACAGGAATGAGCGGTCGGTCTCGTTGAGCTCATCGACCTGCCGGAAGCGAATGCCGGCGCGCGCGAGTGCCGGGAGGAGCTGTTCGCGCCAGCATTGGTAGGCGTCGTGCACGAATCGCCGGACGCGCTGGGTGACATCGCGCAGGGTTTCGGCTGGAGTGCGTCCGTCTGGAGTGCGGAGTGTGGCGCCGTCCTCGATCGCCTGCTTCAGCGTGGCGACGCGCACCTCGAAGAATTCGTCGAGGTTCGAGGCGGCGATGCAGAAGAACTTCACCCGCTCCAGCAGCGGCGTCTTCGGGTCGAGGGCTTCGTCCAGGACGCGCTGGTTGAATTCCAGCCAGCTCAGCTCGCGATTGAAGAAGCGGGCGGGACCGGGCGGGGTGGCTGGTGTGGATTTCGGCATGTCCGGACCGGCGAGGCTCCCCGCAGGGAGCGGCCAAGGCGAGTCACATTTGAGTGACAAATCCGGTCCAAATCGGACGGCGGCGGGTCATTCGAAGGGCGCGCCCTGCTGGATCCACCGGCTGATGGCGAGGATCTGCTCGGGGGTCAGCGGCTCCTTGCCGTCGGGAGGCATGGCGTCGTCGTGCTCACGGGGCAGGAGCACCTGATACAGCAGGCGGCTCTTTCGGAGGTCGCCGGGCTGGATGGCCGGTTCCCCACTTTCGCCACCGGTCATCGCGTTTTCCCGCCGATCCAGCCGGAGTTTGCCCTTCTGCTTTTCCGGACCGTGACAGGAGTAGCAACGCTGCTGGAGTGCCGGCTGGATGGTGGAGCGATAGGCGCTCTCACTGGTGGCCGCGGCGTTGGTGCCGGTGGGCATGGTACCGGCCGGGGCGACGGGTGTGGGGGCGGGAATGGTTATGGGTGTGGTGTCGCCGATAAGCTGCCGGACGAAGGGCGGCGCGCCGCGGGTCAGGAATCCCGAACCGTGGGTCAGGCTGCCTCCGAAATGCCCGGCCACGCCAAGCAGGAACAGGGCGGCCCCGAACGCGGCGTGAAAGCGGAGCACCTGACGTTTTGAGGGCGTGCTGCGGTCGGATCGGGGAAGGAGGAGGCAGGCGAGGACAGTGGCGGCGGCCAGGCCGACCCCCGACCACCGATGCAGGTCGAGCAAATGGGGATCGAACTCCCCGGCCCCGGCGCGAAGCCACCCCAAGCCGGCGGCAGCCACTGCGGAAAGGGCGGCAATCGGCAGTACCAGGGTGTTCGCCTGACGCGCCCAAGGGACCCGTCGCCACCAGAACCATGCCTCCAGGAGCGCCGCGATGCTCAGAAAGCCGATGGGCAGGTGCAGCACCACCATGTGAAACGGGCCGAGAAACGCGGCCCACTGAAATCCGGTCGCCGCGGGCCCGCCCGCCGACGATCCGGCGGCGTGACAGGCATCAATCGAGGCCATCGCGCCAGCCAACAGGGTTGCGACCCCTGGGACGGAGCGGAGCCGGAAAGGGCGTTGAAACGGGGAGGATGGGGTCACGCGGGCACGATGGGTTGCGGCAGATCTGGGAATTGGACGGGATGGGGGCGCCGATCCATCAAGGGAAATTTGCTTGGTGACCGTCACAGCCTGCCGCGCTTGCCCCTTGTCATCCGGGGCCGCACGTCCATGCTCCGCGCCGCATTATGCTGAAAGCCGGAATCGTCGGCCTGCCCAACGTGGGCAAGTCCACCCTCTTCAACGCCGTGACCCGCACCCGCAAGGCGCAGGCGGCCAATTACCCGTTCTGCACCATCGATCCCAATGTGGGCATCGTCACGGTGCCGGATGAGCGGATGTACGTCCTCCAAAAGATCGCCAAGACCAGCGTGGTCATCCCGGCGGCGATCGAATTCGTCGACATCGCCGGCCTGGTGAAGGGGGCGAGCGCCGGGGAAGGCCTGGGAAACAAGTTCCTCAGCCACATCCGCGAGGTCGATGCCATCGTGCAGGTCGTGCGGTGCTTTGAGGACGCCGACATCCATCACGTGGCGGGAACGGTGGATCCGGTGCGCGATATCGAGACCATCACCACCGAGCTCGTGCTGGCGGATCTCGAGGCCGTGAAGAAGCGCCTGCAATCGGTCGCCAAGGACGCCAAGCGCGGCGACAAGCAGGCGCTGGCGGAGGAGACGGTGCTCAAGAAGCTGGAGCCGCACCTCGACTCCGGCAAGCCGGCCCTGACGCTGGAGCTGACCCCGGAGGACAAGGCGATTTCGCGCCTGTTCTGGCTCATGACCGACAAGCCCACCATTTTCGCCTGCAACGTGAAGGAATCGGATCTCGCCACTGCGGAGTCGAATCCGCACGTGCTGAAGGTTCGCCAGTACGCGCAGAACCACTTCGCCTGCGAGGCGGTGGTGATCTCCGCCCAGATCGAAAGCGACCTCGTCGACCTGTCGCCCGAGGAGGCGGCGGAATTCCTGAAGGAACTCGGAGTGAAGGAGTCGGGTGTCGGCGGACTGATCCGCGCGACCTATCATCTGCTCGGCCTGCGCACCTACTTCACCGCCGGTGAAAAGGAAGTCCGCGCCTGGACCATCCATGCCGGCGATACCGCCCCCAAGGCGGCAGGGGTCATCCACAGCGATTTCGAACGCGGCTTCATCAAGGCGGAGACGGTCGCCTACGACGATCTGGTTCAGTGCGGCTCCGTCGCCGGGGCCCGCGAAAAGGGCCTGTATCGCATGGAAGGCAAGGAGTACGTGGTCAAAGACGGCGACGTGCTGCTGTTCAAGTTCAACGTCTGATCGACGGCCAGTTCTGGGCTCGCCTCGCGTCCCGGGACGCCCCTATATTCCGGCCGCATGCCGA
>CANGMO010000383.1 GCA_947454295.1 Verrucomicrobiota bacterium
ACCGCCGTAAACTTCGGGATTCATGCGGGCAGCGATGCGGCGCAGACCGCCTTCGGCCAGTTTTGCGCCGAGCATGCGGATCCAGTGTGAGGTGAGCTCCTCCTTGAGCATCGCGCGAACCGCCTTGCCGAGGCTCTCCGCCGATTTCAGTACAATATTGCCCACGAATCCGTCGCAGACCGCGACGTCCACGCCGTCGAGAAACAGGTCGTAGCCCTCGCAGAAGCCCTGGCAGTTCAGGTCGGTCTTGCGGATGAGTTCAACGGTGGCGCGGGTCAGTTCGTTGCCCTTGCTGTCCTCGGAGCCGTTGCTCAGGACACCAACCCGGGGGTTCTGCACCCCGAGCATGGCCCGCGAGTAGGCGGAGCCCATGATGGCGAATTGCAGCAGCATTTCCGGCGTGCCTTCGGGATTGGCCCCGCCGTCCACCAGCACCCAGGCGCCCTTGAGGGTCGGGAGGATGCACGCGAGGGCCGGCCGGCGGACGCCTTTGAGGCGCCCGAGACGGATGGTGGCGCCGGCGAGCAGTCCGCCGGTGTTGCCGGAGGAGATGATCGCGTCGGCCGCCCCCTCGCGCACCAGTTCGATGGCGCGCAGCAGGGAACTGTCCTTCTTGCGGCGCACCGCCAGGCCGGGGTCGTCCTCCATGCTGAGGACTTCACTGGCGTGGTGGATGCGGATGCGGGGATCAGTCAGCCCGATGCGGGCGCAGATGGATTCGAGGTCCCCCTGCGGGCCGGATAGGTACAGCTCCGCAATGGCGGGTTCGACGGCGAGAGCGAGCTTCACGCCCTGGAGGAGTTCCTCCGGACCGTGGTCGCCACCCATGACGTCGACAGCCAGCCGCATAGAATCAGCCCGCTCAAACGACAGAGCGCCGGCCCGCTTGCGGCGGTGCTCGGCGCTCCGGGGAAGAGCTTAGGCCAGGGCGCTGACGTTCAGCACCTGCCGGCTGTTGTAATAGCCACAGGCCGGGCAGACCCGGTGGGGCACATACGGAGCCGCGCATTGCGGGCAGGAAGAAATCTGAGGCAGATGCAGCACGCTGTTATAGGCGCGGCGCATGCGCTGGCGGCTGGTCGACGGTTTGCGTTTCGGAACACCCATGGCTTCGGGTCGGTTTACAGTTTCAGTTGATCCAAGGCGGCCCACGGGGATCCTCCGGATTCTTCCGGCGGCTCACTGTCAGACACCCCTGCCTCGGACGGTTTAACGAGCCCGGGGCAGTTCGGACTGCACAACGGGTTCGTTGGCAGAAGGAGATAGATGTCTTCTCGCAGAAATGGCGTCAAGTCGGCAAAATCTCCTTCACAGGTTATTGCGTCCTCCCCGTCGAGGGGGGCGAGGGCGGCAAAGTCGGGGATTTCCACCGAATCCTCGAAGGATTTGAGGCATCTGCGGCACTGGCAGGTGATCGGAAGACGCAGTTCGCCGGTCGCAAGAATTCCCTGCGGCTGACGCTCCACCTCGAGGTCGTAGTGCAGGGGATGGGCGAAGGAGATCAGGTTGTCCCCGTACCCTTCCGAGATTTCCGCCGCCGGCAGCTCCCCAACGAGATGCTCGGTTTCCCGCTCCAGGAGCTGGATGTTGACCTTGATCGGCATGGGGGGAGCTTCGGTCGAGTGGGAGGAGATCGCAACCTTCAGAAAGGCAAACGGGGATCGCAGATCGGAGATGGGAGATGGGAGATCGAGAACTGGGGTGGGCTAGGGGTTGGGTTCGGAGGAGGCAGTCGCGAAGCGGGCCCGGAGGGCTTCGGCGACGCGCGGCGGGACGAATTGGTTTACGTCCCCACCGAGGCGGGCGATTTCCTTTACCAGACGCGAACTCACGAAGGTGTAGGTCTCCCGCGGCGTCATGAAGAGGGTTTCCACCCGTTCATTGAGGCGGCGGTTCATCAGGGCCAGCTGGAATTCGAATTCAAAGTCGCTGACGGCGCGCAGGCCGCGGACCACGGCGCAGGCGCCACGGCTGACCACGTAGTTCACCAGCAGTCCATCAAAGGAGTCGGCCTCGACGTTGGGCAGGTGCGCCACGTCGGCCCTGACGAACTCCAGCCGCTCGCCGATGGAGAACAGCGGAGTCTTCGATTCATTGCGGGCGACGGCCACCACGACGTGATCGAACACCCGGGCCGCCCGTTCGATGACGTCCAGATGGCCCTTGGTCAGGGGATCAAAGCTCCCGGGATAGATCACGGTGCGCATGTCGAAACGCTACGCCGGCCCGGGCCGAGGACGAGCGGGAAATTTCCCCGTGGAAGCGGTCAGCCTTCGGTGCCCACGCGCTCGGTGGAGGCACCGGGCTCCGTCAGGGCGAGAAAGGCGCGTTCCAGGGCGCCGTCGGTGCCGGCCTTGCGGCGCAGGTCGGCTGCGGTGCCTTCGGCCACCAGCCGCCCCTGGTGAATGATGCCAATACGGTCGGCCATCTCCTCGGCCACATGGATCTGGTGCGTGCTCAGAAAGACGGTCATGCCCTGTCGGGTGCGTTCCTTGAGCGTATCCTTCACCACCCGGGCATGATGTGGGTCGAGCCCCACCATGGGTTCATCGATGACGAATACCTCCGGGTTGTGCAGCAGGGCACTGGCGATGGCGACCCGCTGACGGGTGCCGTGGGACAGGCCTTCGATGGGCTTGTGCAGCCAGGGTTCGAGGCTGAAGCGGGGAACCAGATCTTCGGCCGCCTTGGAAATGGACGCCTCGTCCATGCGGAACAGCCGACCGGTGAAGGCGAGGAACTCGGCAGGGGTGAGTTTGTCGTAGAGGAAGGGGAAGTCGGGAACGTAACTCAGCCGGGCACGGGCTTCCAGGGGCTGCAGTTGCACGTCGAACCCGGCGACCTTGGCGGTGCCCCGAGTGGGTTTGATCAGGCCCACCAGCATCTTGATGGTGGTGGTTTTGCCCGCGGCATTGGGGCCGAGCACGGCGTAGAATTCGCCTGGGTTGACCGTCAGGCTCAGGCCGTCCACGGCGCGAACCTCGCCGAAGTGCTTTTCCAGCCGGGTGAGTTCGATCATGGGTGGTTGCGGGTCGATTCCTGCCCGCGGGTCGCTTCGCGCAGCTCGCCTCCGATGCCCGGCAGCGCCTCATTGCCCAACGCTATGCCGTCGGGAAGCGTGATGCGCAGAATTTCACCCGCGCGACTGAAGTAGGCGTTGGCCTCAAACCGGTCGAGCCAGCGAGCACGGATGCGGTACACGCGTACGCGCTGATTGCCGATGCGCAACCAGTCGTTTCGTGCCGTCCAGCGGAACCCTCCAGCCACCTGTTTCGGATTCAGGGCCCCTGGAGTGGGCAGGAGATTCCTGGGAATCAGCGCGGCCAGCGGGCCGAGGAGCATCGACGGGCGCGCGAGATCCCGGGTGGAGAAGTGCTGTTCGGTTCGGGAGTGTCCGTCATCGAAGGTCAACTGAATGGCATCGGACCCGGCGGTCGCATTGATCTCCCAGGTCGAGGGTCGTTGCAGCAGGCGGATCTGGAAGGACGTCCAGGTCTGGTTGGTGTCGAGATCCAGATGTCCCATCACCCGCCAACGGGAGGACGGATCCTCGCCAAACAAATTAAGATCAAGGTCCACCTTGTTGCCCAACGGGGTGCGCACCATGCCCTCGGGAAGTTCGCTGTCGGGGGAATTGGTGGGTGCGGCGGTTTCCAGGATGGCCGGCGTCCAGCGCAGCTGACCGAGAAT